>JBAWYZ010000006.1:0-22215 GCA_037143255.1 Leptolinea sp.
GTAGCATTAGTTGCAGCCGAATCAGTTGAAATTGCAAATCAAGCGTTGAAATTAATTGATGTAGAGTATGAAGAACTTCCTGCGATTTTTGATTCTCGAAAATCTATGGAGGGAGGCGCCGTTCGGATACATGAAGAGTCGGAATATGTGAACTTTGCAGATTCTGATCCATCCAAAAACCTGGCGGCTGAAATTCGGATAGACATCGGGAATATTGAAAAAGGTTTTTCAGAAGCGGATTTGATTGTTGAAGAAGATTACGAAGTTTCCAAAGTTCAACAAGCCCACATTGAACCACATGTGGTTATTTCGTATTGGGATGAAGACGACCGCCTTGTTATCCGCAGTTCAACGCAAGTACCGTTCCATGCACGGCGGATTTTAGCGCCAGTTCTCGGTCTGCCGATGAAACGGATACGGATAATAAAACCGCGGGTTGGCGGCGGTTTTGGGGGAAAACAAGAAATTTTACTGGAGGATGTAGCTGCTCATCTAACCATTGCAACCCGGCGGCCGGTGGTGGTGGAATATACTCGTGAAGAAGAATTTGCTGCCTCCCGTTCCAGGCACCCGATGAAAATACATTTGAAAACTGGCGTCAAACGGGATGGAACCATTACAGCCAATGAAATGTATGCGTTGTCGGATACTGGCGCGTACGGCTGCCATGCACTTACGGTGACAGACAATGCTGGACATAAATCCATGGCGCTTTATGTCGGTGATGGCGAATATCGCAAGAATCCGAATATCCGGTTTTTTGCAGATATCGTATATACAAATACCCCTCCCGCTGGTGCATTCAGGGGTTATGGCGGCCCCCAGGGATTTTGGCCGCTAGAACGGCAAATGGAAAAAATTTCCCGCGCGCTGAATTTAGATCCAATTGAATTTCGGATTAAGAATGCTATTCGGCCTGGGGAGTTGCATCCATTTAGCACTGCCTGGAGTGAAGGGCGCGAACCTTGTCCTGAAATTATTCAAACAGTCGGTTTGGAAGAGTGTCTTTTACAAGGAAAAGCAATAATTGGGTGGGACCAAAAATTCAATAATCCAAATTGGCGAT
Organism: Leptolinea sp.; assembly: GCA_037143255.1. GTDB lineage: Bacteria > Chloroflexota > Anaerolineae > Anaerolineales > Anaerolineaceae > Leptolinea. Next base: position 1,067 of record JBAWYZ010000006.1, read on the forward strand.
CAGTAGAAGGGAAACCCTATCTGAAGAGGGGTATTGGGATTGCAGCAGCCATGCATGGTACAGCGATCCCCTATTTAGATATGGGCGGCGCCAGTATAAAAATGAATGAAGATGGTTCTTTCAATCTACTGGTTGGCGCAACCGATCTTGGAACCGGATCTGATACCGTTTTAGCGCAAATGGCTGCTGAAGTAATCGGTGTTTCCATAGATGATATGATTTGTTACTCTTCTGATACCGACTTTACACCTTTTGACGTTGGAGCTTATGCTTCTAGCACAACCTATATTTCTGGAACGGCGGTTGTAAAGGCGGCAGAAAAAGTTGCGGAACGCATCAGAGATCGAGCTGCCAAAATGTTGTCAAGCAAAGATGGCACGGTTATGGTGAAACCTGAACAAATCAAATTGTCTAATCGTAAAGCGGTAACGCCGGACGGCCGTAGCGTAACTATGACGGAGATAGCCTATAACTCTCTACACCATACAGATCAGGAACAAATTATGGCAGTGGCTTCTTATGTATCACCATCCTCTCCTCCGCCGTTTGCTGCGCAGTTTGCTGAGGTAACGGTGGACATCCAAACTGGCAAAGTAGTGGTTGATAACCTGGTAATGGCCGTTGATTCCGGCGTTATTATCAACCCTCTCACCGCGACTGGACAAATTGAAGGCGGAATGTCACAAGCTCTGGGCTATGCTGTTTGCGAAGAAATGCGATATGACGAAAAGGGACGTTCATTGGATACGGATTTTGTCAATTATCATATTTTCCGAGCAAACGAAATGCCGGGTATGGAAGCGTTATTTGTAGAAACATTTGAACCCACTCATCCATTTGGAGTCAAAGCTGTGGCAGAAATTCCACTTGATGGTGTGGCTCCGGCAGTTGGAAATGCAATTCTGGATGCTTGCGGTGCAGAATTGAAGGTCATTCCAATCACCCCAGAACGGGTTTTTGATGCTCTGAAAGCTGCGAAATCAAAATAAATTGAGAAAAAACAATGAGCGAAAATATATACAAACAAATTACTGATTTACTTTCAAAAGGAGGAAGCGCAGCTCTTTGCACCATTATTGCAAGCAGTTGCTCGGCGCCTCGGCATGAAGGTACCAAAATGCTGGTTTATCCAGATGGAAAATTTATTGGAACAGTTGGTGGCGGTGAAATAGAAAACCGAGTCCGCCAGGAAGCTCTGGAAATAATAGAAACACAACATAGTAAAGTATTGAAGTATTCAATGGTTGACCCTCAAAAGGGTGATCCAGGAACTTGTGGAGGGACGGTGGAAGTTTACATAGAACCAATTCTACCCAAAGAAAAAGTGATCTTAGTGGGTGGTGGTCATGTCGGGAAAGCCGTTGCCCATCTGGCAAAATGGTTGGGTTTCTCTGTTGCAATTTCTGATGACCGGGTGGATTTTTGCACTACTGAAGCAAATCCGGACGCTGATGAGTTTTATCCAGTTGCCATGAAAGATTTAGCCTCCGCTGTAAATATAACTTCAACTACGTATCTTATTCTAACAACCCGAGGTTCAAATATTGATGTGGCTGGTTTGGCGCCTCTGTTAGAATCAAAAGCAGCTTATATAGGTGTAATTGGATCACGCCGACGTTGGGCAACAACCAATAAAGCGCTCCTGGAACAAGGAATATCTGCTGATATTCTTGAAAAGGTCATTTCTCCGATGGGTTTGGAATTGAATGCTGAAACTCCTGAGGAAATTGCTGTTTCCATCATGGCTGAAATCATTATGCTTCGCAATGGTGGAACCGGTAAAACAATGAAGAGCTGATATGTGGAGGTTGTATGTGGCAAAACTACATCAATGCTGAAAAAGTAGAACAGGTACTTGAATTAATAGCGGATGGAAAATCAACCTTAAGGATTGTTGCGGGTGGGACGGATTTGATTCTGGAAATGGAGCGCGGTGTCCGCAAAGGAATAGAAACAATTGTAGATATTTCCCGAATCCCGAATCTTGATAATATTTTTGAAGATGAAGATGGAATTATTCATCTCGGGCCATTGGTGACACATAATGATTGTGTAAAATCGGCTTTGCTAAGAGGAAAAGCATTGCCATTGGTTATGGCAGCATGGGAGGTTGGTTCTCCGCAGATTCGTAACCGTGGGACTGTTGCCGGAAATATCATCACTGCTTCGCCGGCTAACGATACCATTTCGCCACTGATGGCATTAGGAGCCAGCCTGCACCTTGCTAGCAAATCAGGAATACGAATAGTAAGGTTAAAAGATTTTTACATTGGGGTACGCAAGACCGTCTTATCCTTTGGTGAAATGGTGGTTGATATTACTTTTCCTGCGTTGAAGCACAATGAGCAAGGTGTATATCTTAAAAATGCACTTCGCAAAGCACAAGCAATATCAGTTGTAAATATCACGGTGATCTTGAAATTGAATGGTGAATCAATTACCGAAGCTGTTATTACATTAGGCGCTGTCGCGCCGGTGATTATTCATGCCGAAAAAGCCGAAGCGTACTTGAAGGGTAAAGTATTATCAGCCGATGTTATTGAAGAAGCCGGCAGACTTGCGGGAGAATCGGCAAAACCGATTGATGATATCCGAGGATCTGCCGCCTACCGATCTTATATCACCAGTGTGATTGCCAAAAGAGCATTACTTTCGATAAAAAATCGTGAAAATGGAGATACACTTCTAAAAAATCCTCCCATTTTAGACACACAAAACACAATTACTGCAACTTTTCAATCATGCGGGACAGTTACAACAGATATTCCAATAATTACTACAATTAACGGACAAAAATATGTCCTGAAGAATGGACAAGGGAAGACATTATTACGTTTATTGCGCGAAGACGCCGGTTTGATTGGAACAAAAGAAGGGTGTGCTGAAGGAGAGTGCGGGGCTTGCACGGTTCATCTTGATGGAGCGGCAGTAATGGCCTGTTTGGTACCGGCGCCGCGAGCTCATGGGGCAAATATTACAACCATCGAAGGGATGGCGATAGGAGAAAAATTGCACCCTGTTCAAAAAGCTTTTGTAGATGAAGGGGCTGTGCAATGTGGATATTGCACGCCAGGATTTGTTATGTCGGCTGCCAAACTTTTGGAAGAAAATCCTACTCCATCGGAAATCGAGATCAAACAGGCGCTGACGGGAAATTTATGCCGGTGTACGGGCTATTATAAAATCATTCGAGCGGTTGAAAAAGCAGCCAGGAGCTGATAAATATTATGGGAAAATACGTATCTTACAGTAGCAGTAGCAGACCAAAGGAACCCATTAAGCGCGAGGTTCATCCAGTTTGGCGGGGGATCGGGTTTGTGATGATTATCTTGATCCCATTTATGTCATTTATTGGAACGTTGATTTTGCTGGACGAGAATACAAAGAACGGATGGTTCGCCATACCAGTTGATTTAATATCACCGTATATTGAGCCGTATCTCTATGTAAAAATCATGCTTACGGTGACGTTACTCTTTATTTTTTATTCGATATTACTTTTTGTTAATGCACTTATGAACCGGCTCTTGGCGCCACCAAGATACACCATTTATGATGCTCCCCCGCAAGCATTTCACGGAAAGAAGAAGTCTCGCTAAAACAAAATAGCTCGATTGTGGAGGATTTGATGTCAAATAGTGTAGGTAAATCCGTTCAGAGGATTGATGTTATTGGAAAAGTCAAAGGGGAAGCCTTGTATCCAGGTGATATCACCATGGAAAACCAGGCTTATATGAAGATATTATTTGCCGGCCGCGCGCACGCCATTATTCGCAAAATCGATACGAAAAAAGCAGAAACCTATCCTGGCGTATTAGCTGTTTTTACTGCTAAAGATGTTCCGGTTAATGAATATGGTCTAATTGTCAACGATCAACCTGTGCTTTGCGGCCCAGGTTCGAGCAAAATGTATGCGGATCGAGTCCGTTTCGTTGGAGATCAGGTTGCATTAGTAGTTGCAGAATCAGAAGCGATAGCTTCCACCGCGATCCGTCTAATTGAAGTTGAGTATGAAGATTTGCCAATTATTACAGATATTCATGAAGCCATGAAACCGGATGCCATAAAATTACACCCGGAACAAGACTCGAACATTTTCCGCCATTACCGAATCCGTAAGGGTGATGTTGAAGTAGGATTTAAGAAGGCTGATGTGATAATTGAAGGCGATTATCACACACCTGCCCAGGAACATGCTTTTCTTCAGCCCGAAGCCGGGCTGGGATATATTGACGAAGAGGGCCGGGTGACCGTGGTAATTGCTGGTCAATGGACGCATGAAGACCAGGAGCAAATATCCCATGCTCTTGGGTTACCCATCGAAAAAGTACGAGTGATCTACCCGGCAATTGGCGGCGCTTTTGGTGGACGAGAAGATATGTCTCTTCAGATTGTACTCGGGCTGGCTGCCTGGCGATTGGATCTGCGCGGGATTCACCGTCCGGTAAAAATTATCTGGTCACGCGAAGAATCAATGATTGGGCACAATAAAAGGCATCCGTATCATCTACATACCCGTTGGGGAGCCACAAAAGAAGGCAAAGTGATTGCAGCCGAAGTTGATATTTACGCGGATGGCGGCGCGTATATTTACACCTCAACAAAAGTATTAGGAAATGCCACTCTGATGTGCACTGGACCCTATGAAATCCCAAACGTAAAAGTGGATTCCTACGCAATTTATACCAATAATATTCCCAATGGCGCTTTTAGAGGGTTTGGCGGTCCGCAAGGGGCTTTCGAAGCTGAAAGTCAGATGAACAAGCTTGCTGAAGCGCTTGGAATGGATCCGGTTGAGATTCGTAATCGGAATTTATTACAGGAAGGGTCGCTCTTATCTGTGGGAACTCCACTTCCGCTTGGGGTAAGCATTGATAAAGTGGTAGAAAAAACCGCACTTGCAGGTGGATGGATGAAAGCAGAACAAGGCTTTTGCCCTGATCCGGTAAACAAACTGCCAGTATCTGAAAAATCCCACTTAAAACACGGACGGGGGTTTGCCTGTGCCTTCAAGAATGTTGGTTTTTCTTTCGGCGCGCCAGAACAATGTACGGCAACCATTGAACTGCATGGGAAAAGCAAAATTGAAAAAGCAATTCTCCACCATGCTGGGGCAGAAGTTGGGCAGGGCTCTCATACGGTATTTTTGCAAATGGCGGCAGACGCATTGAGTATTCCCTTCGAAAAAATGGAAATAATTGCCTCTGATACAGCATTCACTGAAAACTCTGGGAGTGTTTCTGCTTCCAGAATGACCTTTATGGCAGGAAATTCTATTCGCGGAGCGGCTGAAAAAGCGCTTGAGAAATGGAACAATGAAGAACGTCCGGCAATTGCTACCTATCAATACCGTCCTCCGAAAACAACACCATACGATCCAGAAACTGGTCTGTCTGAACCAAATTTTGCTTACGGGTATGTAGCTGAAGCTGTTGATGTTGAAGTTGATACCGAAACCGGCCAGATAAACCTACTAAAAATTACCTGCGGGGATGATGTAGGCCGGGCGATTAATCCTCAGCAGGTTGAAGGTCAGGTTGAAGGAGCGGTCATTCAGGCAGCTGGCTATGCCTTACTAGAAAACTTTATTCAAAAAAATGGACAAGTCTTAACACAGCATCTTTCTACATACTTAATCCCGACGATTTTAGACATTCCGGTTAAGGTGAACTCATTAATACTTGAGTACGCTGATCCCATAGGGCCTTTTGGAGCCAGGGGTATGGGCGAAATGCCATTGTTACCGTTAACACCTGCAATTACTGCTGCTGTGCATGATGCAACCGGTGTTTGGTTCGACGAATTCCCTCTAATACCTGAAAGAGTTCTAAAAGGACTGGGTAAAGTATAAGGAGGTAGTATGTTATTAGTTATTATTCGAGGTGGTGGTGACCTTGCCAGCGGAATCGCTATCCGCCTGCACCGGGCTGGGATTAAAGTTGTCATAACGGAACTTCAACAACCGCTGGCGGTACGGCGGTTAGTCTCTTTTTGCGAAGCAGTCTATTCTAATTCCATTATGATTGAAGAAATTAAAGGAGTGTTATTTACAAAAACGGATGGTATTTCAAAGACGGTTTTGGATCAATGTATTCCGGTGCTTATAGATTCAGATTTATCGAGAGTGCTTCAGTTAAATCCTCAAATTATTATCGATGCCAGAATGAGAAAAATTGAGTCAGAATCTAAGTTATTAGTCAAACAGATGCAAATCGGAATAGGACCTGGATTTATGGCAGGGATTAACTGTGATTGTGTCATTGAAACTAAGCGGGGACCTTATCTCGGAAGAGTATATTGGGAAGGCGCTGCTGAACAAGACAGTGGTCTTCCTGATCGGGTTGGTGTTTTTGAAAAGGAACGCGTTTTGCGAGCTCCTGCTCAAGGAGAAGTAAAAGCATTTGCTACGATTGGTGATTTATTGGAAGCTGGAGATTTAATTGCAGAAATTGGTGGAAAGCAAATTAATGCGCCTTTTAATGGCGTTTTACGCGGAATGATTCATGAAGGAGTGCTAGTTACTAAAGGAATGAAAATTGGCGACTTGGACCCAAGAGGTGATCCATTGTTATGTGGTCTGGTTTCTGACAAAGCCCTGTCGATTGGTGGGGCAGCCTTGGAAGCAATACTTTCTAAGGAAAATCTCAGAAAACAATTAAATGATTGACGGATTAAAATGCGACTAATTGATGCCCTTCGGGTTGAAACGACTTCTCGCATAGCTCTGGTTGGGTCCGGCGGAAAATCAAGCGCTATTCTCCGTCTTGGATCGGAATGGCAAAAGCCATCCGTCCTGGCCGCCACAGCGCATTTTGGGATTAACCAGACAGGTTTCGCCGGAAAGCATATTATCTGGGAGGTTTCCGAATCAATTAATATATCTTCCATTATTTTGGATTGCGAAAATGTTGTCACTGGGCCGCCAAGGGATGAATTTGTATTATTCGGGGTAGACCCATCCCAATGGGATTTAATCAACAAACTTGGCAATTTTCATCAGGTACCGGTATTTCTTGAATCGGATGGATCCAAGTCACGGCCTTTGAAGACACCGGCTGATCACGAACCACCCATCCCGAAATGGGTTAATCATGTTGTCGTTTCCATAGGACTATCTGTTTTAGGTCTAGAGTTGAATGAGCAGAATGTCCACCGGTCAGAAATATTTTCTGCGAGAACCGGTTTAAAGATTAATGAACCTGTTACAATTAAATCAATTATTTGTATGTTAAAACATCCAGAGGGTGGTCTAAAGAATATTCCGGCAGGAGCGCGTAAAACTGTTTTATTCAACCAGACGGATGCTTTGAAGGATATATCAGTTCTTCAAGAATTTGAAGAATCCTTGCTCGCATCGTATGACGCTATTATTTTTGCATCATTGCAGGGTGTAAATAATCAATTTTCAGTAGAAGAACAACCCAATGAAGTTATTAAGACGGTAGAAAAAACTGCCGGAATTATTTTAGCCGGGGGAAATTCAAAGCGGATGGGAACTCCCAAAGCTCTGTTGAGTTGGGAAGGAATTCCATTTGTTCGGGCGTGTGTTTTACAGGCTATTGCCGCTGGATTAGACCCAGTTTATGTCATTGCGGGTAATGAATACAATGCAATATTGAAGGCAGTTAGTGAGTTACCAGTGGTTGTTATTATGAATAATGAATGGCAAACCGGACAATCCAGTTCTGTTCGGGCAGGAATAAAAGCATTACCAGAAAATATTGGCAGTGTTGTGTTTCAACTTGTCGATCAGCCGCAAATTCCACAGACTTTAATCAGACAAATGGTAAATGAGCATAGCTTGACCCTATCCGCGATTGTTTTACCTGAATCAGGTGGTAGGAGAGCCAATCCAGTGCTATTTGACAAAGTTACCTTCTCTGATCTATTAAAGCTTGAGGGGGATGTAGGTGGGCGCAGCATTTTTTCAAAATATCCGGTCAGAGCTGTTCCATGGAATGATGAAGCAATCTTGTTGGATGTAGATACCCCAGAAGATTATGAAAATTTGAAGAGTTATTCAAAATAATTATGGATAAATTATTTTCCAATTGTGTTGGGCTGATTCTGGCAGCCGGACGCTCGGAACGAATGGGAACGCCAAAATCAAATCTCCCCTGGGGAAATACAAGCGTATTAGGGCAGGTTATCAGAACGCTTACCGAAGGCGGTTTACACAGAATATTCATTGTGATCAATCCTTTTCGAAAGCCAGAAATATTAGGGGACCTGCCAGATGTCGAGATAACCTGGATCGATAACCCAGAGGCTGAAACCGCTGAAATGTTGAAATCTATTCAAACCGGATTATCAGCGTTTCCTGAAAATGTTCAAAATGGATTGATCACATTGGGGGATCAACCAACAATTCGGATGGAAGTTGTGAAAAAAATGTTACTGGCAATACAAGAAACTGAGGAAACATTGATCTTTCCCAGCTACCGCAAAAAACGTGGACATCCTTGGGCGGTAAACAAAATATATTGGGCGGAAATCTGTGAACTTACTAGAACTGATACCCCAAGAACATTTATTAAAGCTCATGCCGATGATATTCATTATATTGATTTTGACTTGGAACCTCCTGAAGATATCGACACCCCAGAAATGTATCATCGCCTAAAACTAGAAGCGGGTATGTAAATGGTAAAAATTTGGAGACTAGAGTCAGATAACGGGAAAGCCGGGCTCGAGTTCATTGATGAGGCAATATCATTAGATGCTGGAAGTGAGGAATTACCTGCCGGAGTCTACACAACCTTTCGAACCTACAACCATAATAACGTTCTACGGTTGCTAGAGCATTTTGACCGGCTGGTGGAATCTGCGAGACTGCAAAGGATTTATGTCACCATTGATCAACGTACTTTGCGGTCCGGTCTGCAAATGGTAATTGCTACTTTTCCGGGTGTCGATGTGCGAGTGCGAATCCATTGGTCAATGCAATTACCGGCTCCAATGGTGTACCTCATGGGTGAAAAGTTCAACCCAATTCCGGAAGAAATGTATTTGAATGGAGTAGCTGTACAGATTATTTATCAAAGTCGAGAAAATCCTCTGTCTAAAGCTACCAGTTTTATTCGCGAAACCAGAGAGCTCCGCACTACCAAAACATCCGATGTGCATGAATATTTGATGGTTGGAAATAACGGGGAAATTCTTGAGGGCATGACCAGTAATGTTTTCTGTATTTTGAATGAGAAACTCTATACTGCGTCAAGCGGAATATTAATGGGGATTACTCGTCAATTGGTTTTAGAAGCGGTTGGCAGCCTATCGGTACCAGTTGTTAATCAGGGCTTAAGCGTGAGCGAAATTGCAAAAGTTGACGAAGTATTTATTACCAGCGCAAGCAGGGGAGTCTTGCCCGTTACGGTAGTGGATGGCAACATAATTGGTTCAGGAAAACCAGGAAAACTGACACAAAGAATAGGTGGCGAGTTTATTAAGAGACTGGAAAAGGAACTGACAGCGATTTAATCTTCTGAAGGAGAAGTAGAATCCTGGTCGTCAGGTAATTCAAATTCTCCCCGCTCCATGGCTTCCAATAGCTCAATAGCGGCTTTCTTTTGGTCAGCGGTAACATATATCCTAGATTCGCCCAAAGGGCCTACTGTGAGGCCATAGGTCGATCCAAGGCTTTCTTGCATGGCGGTTGCCTCGACCCCGTGCGCCGAAAGGAAATCTACAATCATCGAGGCGTCTAATTGCCCGTAGGCAGTATAAATTAATTCCCATTCTTTTTTCATAGTTTGATTATACAGAAATTTCAGGGTTTCTGGCAACCAGACTACCAATAGATTTCCGTTTACCATGGTCTGAATTTATCCAGCCTTCAAAATAATAAATGATCTCCAAGCTAGCAAACGCCGCTTTAAGTTCACCGAGTTGAAGTAGATAATCTGAAGGAATTTCTGGACGAAGGGATAACATTTCTATCGTCAAAGTTTCAAAAAAAATCAAACCACCAGGCTTGAGTCGTGAGATAAGTAGAGGAATTAATTTACGTTCAAAATAATAGAAATTGCAAATAATATCAAATTTTGAATTGTCGAAAGGCAATTGGTTAGCATCCGCAGCAACTTGAAAGACCTGAGCGTTTTTTCTGCGGGCGAGGCGTAATGCCTGAAACGAAACATCCAGCTCAAGAACCTGCAACCCCTTTCTTTGCAGGTAATCCGCTGAGACGCCGACCCCGCCGGCTATATCTAAAGCCAACCCTTGGCGGGGCAATCGGTCAGAATATTTTTTCAGAATATTGCGTACGGGGGCATTATATTTCCCGGGTTCTTCTAAATATCGTTCATTCCATTTTTTTGATATTTCAGATATCGTCATACAGCCTTGTCCTTATCAATTTTCTTATTTATTCGTTCCAAGCGCTTAAGCAAATCTGAGTTTAGTTGATGAAAAATAGAAATTGGAATTGATTCTGACAGCTTATTCAGTTTTTCCTGAGCGAGAATTGTCCACTGTAATGCACTTTCATAATCTCGGCGCTGGTGTTCCAAAACTTTCGCCAGTTGAATCAGAACCTGAAAATCCTGTTGCCCATTCTTCTGATTCCAAATTTGAACAGCCTGATCAAACTGGCCATTTCGTTTCAACAATCGACCATAACGCAACCGCAATTCTGCTGCATAAACATCCGGTAAATCGATATTAAAAAGCATTTCGTATAGCGCAACAGCATTTTCGATCTCGCCGGTATCTTCAAAAAGGATTGCAAGGCTGAGACTATCAACTGCCGAAATATCGGATCTGATTTCAGGTGACTCAAACATTTGATTGATAAAAATAAATAAGGCCGCCAGAGAAAGAATATCAACTGCGTTGTGGTAAAAAACACCTGCAAGAGGTTCCGGGTCATGAGTGCGCAAATAATCGAAATAGATTATGGGGATTTCCCATCCAGGGACTTCCATTTGACTGCGGGTATAACCGAGGATTTCAGTTTCAATATCTTTTAGCCCGCGATTTTCCAACCTTCTTTTCCACAGACGACGAGAAATGGGGAGTAGATCAAAGTGGGGGATGTCTTTGAGGGGTGATAACATTCCATTGATTACATAACGAGTATTCAATAGGGGAATATCAAAACCTTTCCCGTTGTAAGTGACAATTGCCCTGGCATTGGTAAGTATTTGATCGAGTTTAGCTATTAAGGCAGGTTCTTCAGCCGGGTTGCGGATGAAGAGTTGAGAGGTGACGAACCCCTCTGTAGAAAACCAGCCCAAACCCACCATGAAGGGAAGGGTGCCAGTCCCACCTGAAAGACCAGTAGTTTCCGTATCTAGAAAAATTATTGTAGAGGGATCGATCGAGGTAAGATTACTGTCTGTTTTATTCCATAAAGCCAATTGAGTCGAGATGATTGGTGGTGTTATGGTTACCCGCCCATGCGCATAGGCAATACCATGGCCAATACTACTGCAAAATATATCTCCAAAGGAAGTGGGAAGGTACGCTCCATCTACAACATCTTCAATTCCATGTTTAACTTTGGATGGAGTCAAAACTTTTACAGCGCCGACTTGAACTCCTAGAGAGTGTAATTTTTCTGATAGTGATTCGTTTAATTTTGCCATACAGGTTCACTTACAAAGTAAATCTAGAATTGCCAGGGTTTCCATCTTACCACCAACACCATTTTCTCCTCCAGGTCCCACACAAGAGGGACATCCGTCAAAGCACTCACAATTAGAAATTAATTCTAGCAAACTCAAGATAATATTTTTATGCAAATCAAAGCACTTTTTACTTAGCCCGATTCCGGCATTGACTTGATCATAAATGATAACTGCAGGTTTCGCATCGGCAATTGTGCAAGCCGGGTCTGTCAGCGTTCCAATATCTGTTGTGTCGCACATCAAGAATAGGGGAGCGATCTGGCCTATCGCATAGCCTAATCCGGCTAATCCACTGCGTATTTTTACATTTGCTTCTGCAAGTTGATGACAATTCGGACAAAGCGTTATCAGGTTCTCGGGTTGATTGGCTTCTTCAAGGCTGAGAAAACTGCGCAAAGGGGACTTGTGATGAACATGATGCGCTTTATTTGATTCTTTCAAACCGCATACCTGACACTGGTATTCATCCCGTTGCCGGACAGCTTTGCGGATCTGATCCCAATTCTTACCATAATTATTGGCATCATTTTTCCATAACATGGATTCTCTAAGCGCTTCTACCGTATCATCCTGGAGAACCATCCAGTAGGCTGTTGTGCGCATAGTAGTAGAAGGAAGTTCAAGTGGTTCTAAAGAAAGAACTTCCCGGGTACTCCACAGTATTTTTTTGAATCCGGTTATTTCAGTAGTGACCTGAATTTCACCAAAATATATTTGGGCGCCAGGGTAGCCATGTGTCTCCCGTTCGCAAATTTTGGTAATAGTTAGCTTTTTAACCGGTTCGGTGAAATAATCTTCATCGAATTCTTCCAAAAGTGCGATGGACTTTTCAAGATCGAGAGCTTTTACATAAAAAGTGTTGCCTTCATGCAAATAAATTGCCTTCGGATGTACCATCCAAAGAGCGCTGGAATAGTCCATTAATCCTATGGTTTTTGAGGAAGTACCATTTTCTAAGAGAAGTGAAACGGACTGAGAATCAGAGCTTCGTAAAGACAGCGCGCTGGCCGGATACGTCGAATCTGTCCAGAAGTACTTGCCTCCAGCTTCATTCAATAACCCGGAATTTGTCATAAAATCCAGGTATTCCTGCAATAATTGTGAGTCAACCGAACCAAACTTTTCACCACGGGAAAAGGGTAATTCAAACGCAGCACAACGCAGATGACCTAACAGAATAATGGGATGGTCAGCATCAATCAATGCAGACTCTGGTGATTGAGCAATAAGGTAATCAGGGTGGCGCATCAAATACTGATCTATCGGGTTTCCAGTAGCCACAAGTACCGCGAGCGAAGGGTCTGCTTTCCTTCCAGCACGCCCGGCCTGTTGACGCATAGCAGAAACACTTCCAGGGTAGCCAGTAAGGATTACTGCGTCAATTCCGCCGATATCCACACCAAGTTCGAGGGCGTTGGTTGCTGCTACTGCCCGGAGTTTACCTTCCCGTAAGTCTGCTTCAATTCGGCGTCGGTCAGCCGCCAGATAACCAGATCGATAGGAATGATACTGTGATGGATCATCATTTCGCACCAATCTTAACTGCCGGAGTAGCATCTCTACACCGCGCCGGGAGCGGGAAAAAATCAGAACTTGAACACTGGCGTTAAGAAGGCGATCAGTCAGTTGAATCGCTTCAGAGGTGGCGCTTTTCCGAATGCCGGTTTCTTTGTGAACAATTGGCGGATTATAGAGAAGGGTCGTTCTAGGCCCGTGTGGAGCATCATCCTGGTGAATACTGATTAATTCGTCACCGATGATCGCTTTACCATGTTCACTGGGATTGGCAATTGTTGCCGAGGTTAAAATGAAAAGCGGATTGGTACCGTAAAACCTGGCTATCCGTTTCAATCTGCGAATGACATTTGCAACATGGGAGCCAAAAACACCCCGATAGGCATGAATTTCATCAATAACTACATATTCCAATCCGCGGAAAAAGTCCTCCCATAATGTGTGGTGTGGAAGAATGGCAGTGTGCAGCATATCTGGATTTGTTAATAAACAACGAGTTGATTGACGGATAGCTTGCCGTTTGTGTACCGGCGTATCACCATCATAAACTGCAACTCCAACTTTATTTTCAAACCCGGTGAGGGAAGTAAGTTTTTCAAATTGATCCTGAGTAAGAGCTTTAGTTGGAAAGAGGTAAATCGCTTTCGAAGATGGAACCTTCAGCATCCGGTCAATTATTGGTAGGTTATAGCACAGTGATTTTCCACTGGCCGTCCCAGTGGTTACGATCAAATTATTTCCCTGGTTTATGGTATGGTAACTATCAAGTTGATGCCCGTAAAGTTGATGGATTCCCATATCTTCAAGTTGGCGCAATAATGCTTTCGATAGCTCAGTTGGAAATGGGAATAGACTTCCTGAAGAAGCTGAGTCCAGGTGGTAATATTGAATATTCCCTGCAATCTCCCGGTCTGAAAGCCAGTTAGTAATGACTGTATCAAGATTTGTTATACTTCTGTTATCCATAGGCGAACTCATTTTCGGAAATATATTCTAAATCTATTATAAGGTATAAGGCATATTATGATTGGAATTGTTGAGGCTATTCTTACCGGTTTGGCAATTGGATTGATTTCAAATTATCTGGCTGATGTCCTTCCGCGCAATCGTAGATTGACCGCACCTGTGTGTTTGAAATGTGGCAATCAGAGATCGATAAAGAAATTTCTGTGGGGAGCTGACTGTGAATTATGCGGGAAGGACAACAAAACCAGGTTTTGGATTGTTCTAGCTTCAAGTTGTGGATTGAGTATAGGCGCCTGGTTCAAACCTGTTGATAATCTACCATTTCTCGTCAGCATTGTTTTATTGGTCCTTTTTACGGTTATCGTGATCACAGATTTAGAATATCGGGTGATCCTGGAGCAGGTAAGTCTGGTAGGCTATATGATTTGCGCCGCTGCTGGTTGGTTCTTACATGGGATAACAAAAACTGCTTTGGGTGGAATAACTGGATTCCTTGTTTTCCTAGCGTTTTATTATGGCGGAAAGCTGTTCGCCCGCCGATTATCGAAAAATCGGGAAGAACCAGTGGATGAGGAAGCCCTAGGATTTGGTGATGTTCATCTGGCAGGAATTATTGGCCTGCTGACTGGGTTTCCTTATATTTTTACAGCTTTGCTTGCGGCTATCGTTCTGGGCGGAATTATCTCGGCCGCTTTTATCTTCTTCGGTGTCATGAAAAAACAATATCAGGCATTTCAGGCGATTCCGTACGGTCCTTTCATCGTTCTGGGTGGAATTATTGCGTTATATATGGCTTGATATTCTGGATCAAAAACGGTTTGTTCATGTTTCTCTACCTCAAGCAGAATATTCTATTCAAAGGTTATTGAGTAGGGGTTCCGCTCATCTGGGCATACCAGTACCAGATTACATCGGCGGCAGGTTTCCCACGAATTGAAGATGATTGATCCTGATAACTGCCTGGAACAAGAAACCTACGGCTGGATACTCCGCTGATCCAATCTCTTCGATTAATTTCAGGAAGCGCAGCGTTATATGAATTTGTCTGTTCTTGCAGTGAGATTAGAATTTCAGGCTGTTCTGGAGCGGGGAAATTAAATATTCCAGGCGAATTGCATTGCGTAGGGTAGGTGATACAGCCGTTCTGAGAATAAGAGACAGATGGAAAATCCAAACCAAGCCAAACTTTCAAATTAGGTTCACCCAGAAACGGCTGGATATGCTCATCCAGGTTATTACCGACAAATTCTGCATAAAATCTGGCGTCTTGCTGATTTTCCGGATTTTTGCCTAAATCTAACAAATAAATACCGTCTATCCCGGCGAAATTTGCAACTTGAGAATTCTGAAGGTCATCAAACCGAATAGCTAAATAGAGGGGAAGGGTACTTATTTCTTTAACTTTTACGAAAATCTGATTCCATTTTCCCATGGAATCAGATCGGTAATTTCCTGCCAATGGTGTGATGGTTTCAGATTCAGCAATGATTTGAGAAGTCTGCTCGTCGCCAAGAATGATGCCATCTGCATTGATTTGTTGTGCCAGCAAAGCCGTCTTCTGATAGAAATTAGAAACTGATTCAAACCAAATATCCCACTCCTCATTTGCCTTGCCAAACGTACTCCAAAAATCATCAGCAGAATCTGGAAACTGAATTGTAGGTTTCAAATAGACCTTTAATCCTCTTTCTTGGGCAGCAGATGCGATTTGTTTGATATCTGCAACAGATGGATTGTGGGCTAAATTCGGCGCCAGCCAGACAGGGTCGGCAGATTGCAATGTCCAGGAATATGGCAGGATAACGGAATTTGCGTTAAGTGCCTTAATTTCATCCAAGGCTGCCAGGTAATACGGCATCCAGTCCGGGCGAAAAGAGTCGGTAAGCTCAATGGATGTTAAGTACGAATTTGATTTTGGGTCACTCAATTCAGTTGAAACAACTGTTGATTCGGACGGTTTTGTTAAATGAATCCACTTAGTATTTGTTGTGGACAAAATTTGTGCTTTAGTGGAAGCTTGAAATGCCCCAATACTTTCTGAATTTGCAATCTCCAAAACAGTTCCGCAGAATAAAGATCGGCAAAAACGGTAATTAATACTTTCAGAGAAATTTAGCGGAGAAAACAGCTTGAATTCATAAACTCCGTTTCTAACAGGCCACATCTTTATAGGATCCATCCATCCAAATGTATTAAATTGAATTTGAATAACATCATTTGCGTCCGTGTCTTTCGGGGGAGTAAATTGGAAGGTCACAGGTTCTAGGTTTGGTGTTCCCCAACTAATAATTTGATCTTCAACAATTGCATCCTGCCGGGGAACAAAGTACGTACGGATAAAACTGTTTCCACCTTTGTCAGTTTCCTTATTCCAAAAAGAATCACCCAGGGAATACAAATATTTGATATCGGTTTCAGCGGGCAGTGACATTACCAGAATGAATTCACTCTCCGATTGCCTGGTTAGAATCGGAGCTTTTGTTTGAACTGGATTTGTTCCACCAAACAATCCGGCATAGCTATTTCCGATGGAGGCTAAAGATCCAAAAAGACGGATAACTCCATTGGATGGCGTATTAATTGGTGTATTAATTAGGAAAGTTACATTGACTAGTTTTCTGGAAACCAGCTCCAAGTCAATTGGAGTTACATTATTTTCTTCAATGGTCGCTTGTTGCTGAATTGGTTGGAATAGACCATTTGGACTGAATATTGTTAGATTATGAGTTCCAACCGGAATATTTTTGATTTGAAAACTTCCATCAACTGCACTTACGCCTGTTACACCAGCAATACTGATAAGTACATCTGATGCCGGCTGACGGCCGCCTTGAATGGTTATGATACCTTCAATCCACCCGGTTAAGACATTGGAAGTCGAAGAATCAAAGCCAAGCGCTTTATCTTTGATGCGTGCGTGATTGGATATAGAATAGAAACGTGATACTACTGGTTTTCCATCCGTTCCGGTTTCAATGGCTGTTTTATTACCAATTTGAACATACCGGTATTGTAAGAAAGCGCCTTTTTTTACCGGAACATCAACTGTAAAGTGTAAATCGTCCACAGCTATCATCGCCAACCGCTCAGGGTTTAAATCATGAACACTGATTGGGTTCACCCATTCCACTGCCATTTGAGTTCCCTCTCTAAGCACAATAGGAATTTCAACGGTGAAAGTAGCCAGTAAATCCTGACGTACTGCAATGGCATTTTTGCTGGGTAATGAAACAACTCCAGTTTCACAACTGGAAAGTATCAATCCTGCAACGAAAAATAATGGAGCTATTTTTATTTGCAGGACAGGGTAAGGCACATGCATTCCAAAGTCCGGTTAACTCGTTTTTGATTTAATTATTGTGACAAATGCCTGATGAATTTCATTCGTCCTGTTGGCCAGAGCGCCTAGAACTCCATTGACAAACCGTGGGGTTGAATCTGAACCATAATACTTGGCCAGTTCAATGGCCTCATTTATAGCCACTTTGATAGGTGTACATTGTTGAACAGCAAATTCCCACATAGCAATGCGAATGATATTACGGTCGATGATGGCGACCTGGTCCATTGGCCAATCCGGTGCATGTTGGGCAATATAATCATCCAATTCTTTGGTGATCGGAATAACAGAAAATATTATCTGCCGGGAAAACTCCTGCAGGGAATTATCCAATGGCTCTTCCGCCAACCGTTCTTCAAAAATCGAACCTGGCAGGTGGGTGGTCATATCCAATTCGTAAAGGACTTGCAAGGCAATACTGCGAGCCTTGGTGCGTGATTTCATAAATTACGACTCATTGACCGGGCTGAAATCGATATCCTCAATATGGATATTTACTTTCCCAACTTCCATGCCAACCATTTCGGAAAATGCTCGCGAAACCTGGGTTTGGATACCGCGGCTTATCTCCCGAACATTCACATCCCGGTTTAGAACAACATGAATATCAGCATAGACAGTATCATTTTCCACACGGATTTCGACGCCTTCGTTTATGCCACGGCGGAAGATTCTGTTAAAATCATTTTGGGCAAGAGCGAGTCTTCTCACTCCTGGCACACCAAGAGCTGTTAATCGCGCAATGGAAACTAAAACTTCTGGCGCTATTGTCGTCTTACCGGGGGGGCGGGTTGCCTGGGTCATAAATTCTCCTTTTCCGGACACTATAATAATTATAACCCCGAATATCTATTTGGTTTTCTGAAAATAAGACTCCAACTTAAGTAGTGTGGAGATTATTAAGGAACTGCATACATAGCTGATAAACTTGAACGCGCTGTGGATCGAGTAAAACACAATGCCCACAATTTTCCAACTTGACCAGTTGCTTATTTTGGGAAGAAATCGTCTGATGGATTATCATGCTTCCCATCGGATCGACCGTTTTATCCTGTTTTCCCTGAAAAATTATCGTTGGTTGTTTAATTTCCGTCAGTAAATTTCTGACAAATGATTGCAATTTACCAAGCTCAACCACCGCCTTTAATGGATTAATCCTGTATCCCTGCCAGGGAAGAAACCCTTTTTTGGTATCATCCAGATCCTTCTTTGGAAAACCGTAAATGAACCATCTTAATATTTGAGCTTCACGCAACTTGGGGGTAATCAGCGCTGGAGCAAAAAGCATGATGCCGATAATTTCTGGATGTCTGGCTGCAAGATATAAGGCAAGCAGTCCCCCCATGGATTCTCCACCAACAAAGACAGTTCTGGATCTGGACTGTAAGATTGTATAAGAATGTTCGGCAGCCTCGAGCCATTCTTGAAAATGGCGAGAGGATAAATCTTCAGGTGATGTGCCGTGTCCTGGTAAAAGTGGAGCTGATATTGTGCAACGTGCTTGCTGATGAATTTGCTCGGCAAGATCCCTAACCTCAAGCGTTGTAGCGGTAAACCCGTGAAATAATAAAACGCTGTCCTCTGATCCTTTTAGATTGAAGGCTCTCCCATCATATTCTGAGTTATAAATGTTTGGATTAACTGTTGACATGATTTTTGATGAATGGAATCGTATTGGTCGCTTTTGGCATGACCGCAATTCGTGGGGTCGCCGGTAGAAAACTTAATGCTTCTATTAGAGCGGCATCCAAATTGGCAATTGATGTCAGGAATAACCTTTCTAGCCTCTTTGCATCAATACTGGAAACCACGATGATCTTTATCCTCTGCTGCTCCCTGGCAAATTGAAGAGCCTTATGCGGTCCAACCTTGAAACCTTCTTTTTGAATTTTCGGAAAAACTTCAGCAGGGGAGGGAACACCTTCCATAAATAATTCATAACTATTACTCCCCACTCCTTCTGCGCAGGCAGCAACCAGAATTACGCACCCACCAGCCCGGGTGATACTGGCGGCATGCGACAATGCTTTTTGAGCCTGGTACAGGTTGATATCCTTCGGGTATCCACCGGGAGAGGCAATTACCAGGTCGTAACCGGCATGTGAAATTTCAGTTTGACAAATCTTCTGTGAGAACGGTATGCCTAGCAACATTACCTCTCTGGGAGAGCCAAGCAAAGAGTGCATGATCCGTTTGGATTGATTCATTACAATATTCAGCGCAATATCAATCTGGATAAAATCCCCAATTTCTTCAACATCCAAACGAGTTGGATTTTCAAAATACCTTCCAAAAGTAGATTCCGGATTCACCAACATGGCATGGTTGAAATTAATCGTCTCCCGACCTGCCAACCCAATCGCCGCTGTCTTCGCTCCCCCTGAATATCCCATAAAATGATGCGGTTCGATGTTACCTATAACTATTTTAAGGTCAGCATCATAAAAATTCTTGTTCACCCAGATGGGCGTATTAAGAGATGTTTTTCCCAGATAGATCAGCGAGTTAATATCGTCACAATCATGCGAAGACACTGAATAGTTATCAATAATTTTCTGGGGAAGAAGAAGATTGAACTCATCGCTTCGCATAGGTGTATGAGTGCCGGTAGCAATCATGAATTCGATTTGGCTTGGCGTAAAACCTATGCTTTTCAGTTTTGCCAGGATTGGCGGAACCAAAATATTATTTGGAACTGGGCGGGTTTTATCATTTATTGCAATGCAAACCCGCCCAACCGGTTTTATCTTCTCCCAAGAGAAATCACCAATGGGGAAGGTGATCGCCTCGGATACGAGAGATTGTTCATCACTTAATGGTTTTGATTCAACTGGAAGAATGATGTCTGCCTGAATATCGTCGGGAAAAATTAATTCCACTTGTTCTTTTCCGTAGGGGATTAAGATAATTTGCATCAAATTTTCACCTGAGATCCAAATAGGTATGTCCACAACAAATTACCAGGGGATTAAGTTTCATTTGATTTTCGAATGATATTTTGGCGTCCTCCGGATCGGCAGTAGTAATAGATATATTTGGGACAGGCTTTCTGTGAAGACTATTTATTGAATCGCCGGCAAATAGAATCCGTTCATCAGGCAAATAAAACGACATATGCCCGGGTGTATGCCCGTTAGAACTCATGACATGCAGCCCTCCCAATATTGGAAGAATTTCTCCAGACTTAATAATGCTTTCCACTGATGTAGGTTGAGTTGATGAAAATAACCGAATTACTTTGAATAGAACCGCCAAAATTCCTTTTGGATGGATATCCCGACTGGATGTACCAGTTTTCATAGCGTCTGCCTCTATTCTAGATGCAAACACTTTTGCCCCGGTTATTTCCCGCAATGAATTTACTGCCCCATAATGATCGCCATCAGCATGCGTGATAAGCATTCTCTTCAAGTTTTCTGTTTGGAATCCGAGTGATTTGATAAATTTTATGACCGTATTTGTATTGGAGGATATCCCTGTGTCAATTAAAGTTAACTCGGTGTGATCAATAATGAGATACTGGTTTGCCATCCCGCGAATTTGATGAATTGTTGGGGTAATTATCATGCTTTCACCTCTTATATTAGGAAAAATCACGAAGCTAATTCGCAATGGTCAATTTTATCTTGAATCTAAATCTCTGGTCACTTTATTTTATTAGTGAAAATTGCCCATCCAATAAATTGTAAATATAAGGT
>JBAWYZ010000007.1:0-22177 GCA_037143255.1 Leptolinea sp.
ATCCAAGGGTTGCTGGTAACAAGTTTAAAACTTCCTAAAGAAAAAGTGATAAGTATTGACGGTGGTTATCGGGTAATGCTGGACTTGAAAAAAGCTAATCCAAAAAATTGAATAGTTTTGCGGGTGAATTCAGAAAAATAGATAACCGTTCATCCCCAATTATTTTTACAAAATTACCGAAATATCAAAAAAGGGTATCTGCTTAAGCGCAAAATAAATCACAGCGAAATACACGGATTACATGTTATATAGATAATTTAGCGATGTGCTGTAAGCAGCAGTTTTATTGGACTACGCCGGTCATGCCATCCTTATGTGACTTATTAATGCCTTTTTTTGGATATCCGCAATGGTCATATTGCCCAAATTTGAAATTATATGAATAATAATATAAATATTGACATAATTACATATAAATGGTAAACTGTTAATAATCTAAAATAAGCTTCAGGAGCTCGAAACTAATGAGTGAACTTGTCATCAAGAACCTTCATGTTCAAATAGAAAATAAACCTATCTTAAAGGGGTTAAATCTTACTCTTCCCCAGGGTGAAGTACATGCTATTATGGGGCCGAATGGGACAGGGAAATCTACCCTGGCGTATACACTTATGGGTCATCCTTCTTATGAGGTTACTGAAGGTGAGGTTTTTTTCAACGGATTGAACTTGCTAGATCTTTCACCTGAGCAAAGGTCACATTTGGGGATGTTCCTGGCCTTTCAATATCCGGTTTCCATACCTGGCGTGACTGTAGCCAATTTCTTACGTACAGCTGTTAATTCGCAGCGGAAGGCGAAAAACCCTGAAGACAAAGGTATTCCCATTTTAGAGTTCCGCAAAGTAATGAAAGAAAAAATGGAAATGCTAAAAATTGATTTTGCTTTTGCAGGCCGTTATCTCAATGAAGGGTTCTCTGGCGGGGAGAAAAAGCGAGCTGAGGTTTTACAAATGGCGATGCTGTCACCGGAAATTGCAATTTTGGATGAAACTGACTCAGGTCTGGATATTGATGCTTTACGGATTGTGTCTGAAGGTGTAAACCTGTTACGTGGGGCTAATTTGGGCGTACTGGTAATTACGCATTATCAGAGAATTTTGAATTACATTAAACCGGATTTTGTCCATGTAATGATGGACGGCCGGATTGTGGAATCGGGTGGACCAGAACTGGCGCTTGAATTGGAAGAGCATGGGTATTCATGGGTACGTGAAAAAATTGATAATGCGGAAATGGCATAACTTATTATTTCTTTTATTGGTTTTTAGATCGGAGAATTCTAGTGAGTAACGAGCCGCAGACACAATTTTTAGACGAACTTGGAGATTATAGATATGGCTTCAAGGATAAAGATGAATCTGTATTTAATACCAACCGGGGATTAAACCGGCAAGTTGTCGAGCAAATTTCCGCTTTGAAGGGCGAACCGCAATGGATGTTGGATTACCGCCTGAAAGCGCTGGATCACTATCAAAAACGGCCAAAGCCTGCCTGGGGTGCCGATATTTCCGGTTTGGATTTTGACAATATTTATTATTACGTAAAGCCCATGGAATCGCAGGGTAGAAGTTGGGATGATGTCCCCGAGTCTATCAAGAACACGTTCGACAAACTTGGCATTCCTGAAGCGGAAAGAAAGTTTCTGGCGGGTGTCGGCGCTCAATACGAATCTGAAATGGTATATCACTCCATTCAAGAGCATTTGGAAAAACAAGGCGTAATATTTCTAAGCATTGAGGATGGCTTACGTCAATACCCTGATCTATTCAAAGAATATTTTGGGACGGTTATTCCAATTGAGGATAATAAATTTGCCGCATTGAATAGTGCAGTTTGGTCGGGCGGGTCTTTTGTTTATGTTCCAAAAGGTGTCAAAGTTGAGCTGCCGTTGCAAGCGTATTTTCGGTTAAATAAAGCCAATATCGGACAATTTGAACGTTCCATAATAATTGCCGATGAAGGTGCGCAGGTGCATTATGTAGAAGGTTGTACAGCGCCGCAATATACTACAGATTCGCTGCACAGCGGCGTAATTGAAATTGTGGTTAAGAAGAATGCCAGGGTACGTTACACTACCATTCAAAACTGGTCGAACAATGTATACAACCTGGTGACGCAACGCTCGATTGTGCATGAAGGCGGAACCATGGAATGGGTGGACGCCAATCTGGGATCCAAAGTTACCATGAAATATCCTTCTTGCTATTTGATTGGACCGGGAGCGCGGGGTGAAATTCTGTCCATGGCCTTTGCTGGCAAGGGGCAGCATCAGGATACAGGCGGAAAAGTTGTGCATCTTGCACCGCATACAAGCAGTAAGATAACATCAAAGTCAATTAGCAAGAATGGCGGTCGTGCGTCCTACCGTGGTTTATTGAAAGTATATAAAGGCTGTGGAGATGTTAAATCTAATGTGGTTTGTGATGCCTTGCTTTTAGACCCGCAATCCAGATCTGATACTTATCCGTACATTGAGATTGATGAGGATGATGTCAGCATCGGTCACGAGGCTACCGTCAGTAAAGTAGGCGATGAACAGCTCTTTTATTTGCGGAGTAGAGGATTGAGTGAAGAACAGGCTATCACCATGGTAGTTTCAGGTTTTATTGAACCGTTGGTGAAAGAACTTCCTATGGAATACGCTGTTGAAATGAACCGATTGATTCAACTTCAGATGGAAGGGTCCATAGGGTAACATATGATGGAATATAGAATTGGTAAAAATCAATGACTGAGACAACAGTCGTAACCCACCGCAGTCGTTCTGCTGCAACAGATAAATCAACAGAATTTCGATTTACTGAGACTGATATCCCATCAGTAAATGGTTCTGAAATATTAAACTCCAATCGTAAACACGCCTGGCAAATTTTCAAAACCATGTCTTTTCCAAACATAAAAGATGAAGCCTGGCGCAGAACTGATATTTCGCAGCTAGATCCGGCACAATTCTCTTTAGTAAAAGCGGGCGGCTATCTGGATGTACCATCTGCACCTGAGGATTTATTAAAACCCTTAACTGATGAAAATCAAGGCGGGCAGATTGTCTTATATGGAGCTGATGCAGCCGTAACTGTTTCTCCAGAAATTACCAGGCTGGGGGTTGTCTTCACAACATTAGCGGAAGCTCAAAAAACTCATCCAGAAATTTTGCAAAAATGTCTTGGGAAAAGTGTAAAAGCGGACGAAGGCAAATTTCCAGCCCTGGTGCATGCACTTGCCCAGGATGGCATCTTTTTGTATGTGCCTAGAGGGGTAAAAGTGGAACAGCCGTTGCACAGCATCTTTTGGGGTGCGGCAGAAAAGACTGCCTATCTTACGCATGTGATTGTGGTTTTAGAGGAATATGCTGAGGTAACGTACATTCACGAATCCGCATCTCCAGAAGAAGCGGATCAGCCGGCCTTGCATGCTGGAATTGTTGAGATTCATGTGGGCGAAAGCGCCAATTTACATTTCGTTGAATTGCAGTCTTTTGGAAAAAATGTTTGGAACTTTTCAAACGAACGCGCCCGGGTTGAACGAAACGGCGCAATCGATTGGATTTTTGGTGCTATTGGCAGCCGAATGACGAAAAACTTTACTGACCTTGATCTCGTAGGAGATGGCGCCGTAGGTAAAATGTCGGGTTTTTATTTCACCAATGGCAAACAGCATCTTGATCATGACACACAGCAAAATCATTTGGCGCCCCATACTACCAGCGATCTTCTCTTTAAAGGTGCGGTTATGGACAATAGCCACTCTGTTTGGCAGGGGATGATCTATGTTGCTCCCGGTGCTGCCAAAACAGATGGGTATCAGGCAAATCGCAATCTGTTGTTGAGTAAAAATGCTCATGCAGATTCAATTCCGGGGTTGGAAATTCTGGCAGATGATGTGCGGTGTACCCATGGCGCTACTGTTGGAAAAATCGACAAAGACGAAGTGTTTTATTTGTTGAGTCGTGGAATTCCTCAAAAAGAGGCAGAACGGTTGATTGTCGAAGGTTTTTTTGATCCGATTATGCAACGAATACCTTTTGATGGAGTCCGCAGTCGTTTTCAGCAATATATTCACAATAAAATGGCGGTTTGAACCCGCTTATGGTATTATTAACCGATTAAATACTCTTGAATTAAGGAGGTCCCTTTGGGCCCTGTTCCTTTTATGAATGACCCAGTACCTGAATACACATTCGATGTAGGTGATTCTGCTGAAGTATTTGCCGACCATGACAAAGCCGGAGTCCGGGTGCGCGGCTGGGTACGCGGAATTGTTGTGCAAGTTGATACGAAAATGGTTGCTGTTCAGTTTCGCGGAAATGTTTATTTGACGGATGGATGGATGGTTCCTGACCATATTCTCTGGTTCCCTAAAAATTCTACACATTTGCGCGTCCCATTAAAGCCCAAAACCAGCAGGCCACTTATAAGCCGGGCTGAACTTTAGATAATTGGAAAAACATGACAATTGATTTCAATAATTTGCGGCATGACTTTCCAATATTAAAAAGAGAAGTTCATCCTGGTATTCGTCTCGTATACTTAGATTCCACAGCTACTACCCAGAAGCCGCAAGTAGTTCTGGATGCGATGGATACATATTACAAGAATAGTAATGCAAACATTCATCGCGGGGTTTACACGATTTCTGAAGAAGCCACTCAGATGTATGAAGACGCGCGCGAAAAAGTGGCAAAATTCATTAATGCACCGGGAAAACGGAATATAGTTTTCACGAGAAATACAACTGAATCAATCAACCTGGTAGCCTTTACATGGGGAAGGAAAAACTTAACTTCTGGCGACCTGATCATTTTGACTGAATTGGAGCATCATTCCAATATTGTCCCCTGGCAGATGCTTGCCGCAGAAAAAGGTCTGCAAATTGAGTACATTCCGGTTGGGGATGACGGTAACCTGGATTTAGAAACCTATAAAAAGCTGCTGGTAAAGAAACCAAAACTCGTTTCTTTTGCTCACATGTCAAATGTATTGGGTACCATCACACCGGCCAAAGAAATCACAAAAATGGCGCATGAAGCCGGCGCGATTGTCATAATTGACGGAGCTCAATCTGTTCCTCATCTGCCTGTTGATGTTCAGGATATTGACGTTGACTTTTTAGCTTTTTCTGCCCATAAGATGTGCGGCCCTACAGGTATTGGGGCTTTGTATGGAAAATATGCCTTGCTAAACGAAATGCCCCCATTTCTAGGTGGAGGCGATATGATCAAAAAAGTAACTTTCAGCGGCTTTACGCCCAATGATGTTCCTGCAAAATTTGAAGCGGGTACTCCGGCAATAGCAGAAGCCATTGGTTTTGGCGCCGCCGTTGATTATTTATCAGTAATTGGAATGCACGAAATTGCCCGACACGAACAGGAAATTGCCCAATATGGATTGGATCGATTGGAAGAAACTTCTGGCGTTCGTGTAATCGGTCCTAAACAGGGACGCGGCGGGGTCCTTGCTTTTGTACTTGATGGGGTTCACCCGCATGATATTGCTCAATTACTGGATGCTAAAGGAATAGCTGTCCGAGCGGGACATCATTGTGCACAGCCGTTACATCTGAAATACGGCTTACCAGCGACTACCCGCGCCAGTTTTTACCTGTACAACACCAAAGAGGAAGTAGATGTCCTCATCAATGGATTGGAAAAAGTAAAGAAAGTATTTGCCTGATTGCCGGTGAAACATGGACGATCTATATCGAGAAATCATTGTTGAGCATTACAAAAATCCGGGATACCGCGGAGAATTAAACCCGAACGATTACACATTTGAAGATGAAAACCCGGTTTGTGGGGATCATATTCGAGTTGATTTGCGTGTAGATGAAAATGGGAAAATCACAGAGGCTTTGTTTAGCGGCGAGGGATGTGCCATCTCTCAATCTTCTGCTGACTTGCTACTTGAATCTGTCATTGGGAAAACGATTGAGGATGTTAAAAACCTGGGAAAACAGGACGTTTTAGATTTACTGGGAATTGATCTGGGGGTGGTGCGGCTGAAATGTGCTCTTTTGCCTTTGAAAGTACTCAAAGCGGGAGTGTATGGGGTTGGAAAAGATCCCGAGTCCTTCGATTTGGATTGAAATCAATTTATGGCTGAGATTGATACCCCTCGTTTTATAGAAATTGGGTTAGAAGAAGAAATTCCGGTAAATGAACGGGTCTTCGTAGAATTTGAAGGCAGGCAGATAGTGATCATCAACTTGGCCGGAAAATTGTTTGCTGTGGGGGATGTTTGTACACATGATAATGGACCGGCTGGTGATGGCGAATTGGATGGGCACGAATTAATCTGTCCGCGGCATGGGGCGCGATTTGACATCCGCTCAGGCAAAGCAACCAGAGCGCCTGCATTTACCGATATTCCGTCATTTCCTGTAAGGGTTGAAGACGGGAAGGTCTTCATCGGAATAAATTAACACCTCTCATAATAAAAGCTGTTTCTTTCTCTCTATACAGATTAAGTGGGAATACAGCCGAACTTGCCGATCACTCGCAGAATATCAAATCCTTCTGCGTAAGGGCGTTCTGCAATTGCTCCGTAACGAACCAGAGTTGAGCGGGTGATTTCTGAATTGAAGTAATACCTTGATGAATAGGTCTTGTACTCCTGAAGTGCATCAATTTTTTTTTGGACTTCTGTCTCAGACACTTCCACGAGAAAACTTGGGAAAAAACCATAACTGGAACGAATCACATCAAAACCAAGCACTGTTGTTCCCCGGAAAGCTCGCAAGGCTTCTTCTGTGACGGTGCCATGATCCTGGTGGATATCTGCCCGGGTATGCACAAAAACGATATCCGGGTTGAAACTACGATTTAATTGGATGATGTACTCTAAAATCTCTTGCCTGGCTTGCGGAAATCTGCGAGTTTCAAATTGACCCAGAATGACTTTCTCTTTGGGAACGCCAAGAATGGCCATGCTTTCATAATGTTCCGCGGCGAGGTTTAATAAATCCGGGTTTTTTTGATTATCCGAGAGGGTGACACAGCGGATATCTGTTTGGTCCACGATTTGTGCGATAAGGGCACCACAGCCCAGTTCAATATCATCCGGATGGGCGCCTATAAAGCAAATCCGTTGCCCTGAAAATGTTAATGAAGCGCTCATAGCTATTTGGTGGCCAGGAATCCACCGACGACTTTTGTCATCACCAGCTTTCCTTCATTCTTGATCCGCATTTCTGCTACTTTTTGGATTTTATCCATAATGGCTTCGAACTCAGTTTTATCGTTGAAGAAACTGGTCCAAAGTTTGCGGTCTTCCGATAAAGATGCGCGGGTGTATTCAATAAATGGTTCGGTCGTTTCAAATGTTAGCGGATTTTCAAATAAATGCACATCCACTTTCGAGAAAGTGTTACGCATAGCGGCCAGAATCTCGCTGCCGTAACGGGAACTTCCGGGCATGGGAGGAATTGTTTTGCCCGTTGCTTCACGGATTACATCGTAAAATAGTTGTTTATTGGTCGGCATCGGCCCACTGGAGAAGAGTCGGCCACCGTGTTTCAACACGCGGTGCATCTCGCGAATGGTAAAAGGAATATCTTCCGCGTAATAGATGGCAAAACAGCAAGATTCAAAATCAAAGGTGTTTTCTGGAAGTTCAAAGGGTTTGTTGAAATTCAATGAAATAAACGCTACAGCATCGTTGATCTTTTTGTTCTCTGCTCTGGCTTGTGTGAGAAGTTCTTCAGAAACATCTCCGCCGGTAAATTGCGCATGTCCATCCAGATGCTTGTAATACGAAAAGCATTGCTTGCCAGCGCCACAGCCGACATCTAAAATCTTGTCGTCTTGTTTAAGTTTGATGATATCCAGCATCCAGGTATCAATGTCGCGGCCGCCAAATTTATTATGAATATCTATCCGTTTGAGAAGGTCGTTGGTGGTTTCACGGTAATCAATTTTCATAGAATCCTCTGTTATTAGAAATTTGGTAAAACATGTTGGGTTAAGTATAATTGACATTATCGAAATTTCAATCAAATTAGCAAATCCGTGGGAGCAATTCACCGGCCAATATATCCAACAATCGGGTTCCCCCAATGGATGTTTTTAATAATACCTGCCCAATAGGTGATGATTCCACTTTGCCAATTATAGCTGCCTGAGAACCATAACGAGAACCCCGCATTGCTTGCAAAGCGGCTTCGGCATCCGATGAAGGGGTGATAACAATCAATTTTCCCTCGTTTGCCACATAGAGCGGATCAAACCCCAACATTTCGCAAGCCGAAAGCGTAATTGGGTTAATGGGAATATTACATTCAGTGAGATGTATGCCTACATTACTCTGATCGGCGATTTCGTTCAAAGTTGTTGCCAGCCCACCGCGGGTGGGATCTCGTAGAACATGTGTATGTGGGGCAGCCTGCAGGATAGCCTCCACCATGTGATTTAATGGAGCCGCATCGGATTGCACCTGTGCTTCAAAGCCTAGTTCTCCGCGAGCAGAGAGGACAGCAATTCCGTGGTCGCCAAGCGTGCCGGATACCAGAACTACATCCCCGGGCAATGCTTTTTGTCCGCCAATATCCACGCCTTGCTCCAACCAGCCAACACCGGTGGTGGTGATGAAGATTTTATCAGCGCTACCTTTTTCAATCACTTTTGTATCACCGGCAATCACTTGTACTACAGCTTCAGCGGCTGCGTCTTTCATGGATTGAATAACTGTTTGAAGTTCGCTGATTAGTAAGCCTTCTTCCAGAATAAAGCCCGCTGAAATATACAAGGGTTTAGCGCCTGAAACAGCCACATCATTTACGGTGCCGCAAATTGCCAGTCGGCCGATATCTCCGCCTGAAAAAAAAATTGGTTTGACTACATGCGAATCGACAGAAATAATTAGTTTGCCTCCAGCTTGGGCAAATGCAGGAACGGGAACGGCGGCAAAGTCATTACCCTCATCTAATGCCGGGTTGGAAAATGCTGGTTGAAAGACGTTACGGATAAGGTCAGCAGTCATGCGGCCACCACTACCGTGCCCAATCACGATTTGATCGTGAACTGATAATGGGACTGGGCAGACCGGGCCTTCAAAAGCAGGTAGATTAATCGTCATATTATTTCTCCGGTAGGCCGGTTCTGGCTCTTCCATAGCGTAAGTACGCAGCGCAAGCGCCCTCAGAAGATACCATAGTGGCGCCAAGGGGATGATCCTGGGTACAGAGTGTGCCAAATGCCGGACATTCTGGCGGTTTTTTGATACCCTGTAGAATTTGCCCGGCAATACATATTTCAGATTCTTTTGTTTTTATTTTGCCAACATCGAAACGAGTTTCGGCATTAAATTCTGAATATTCCTTGCGCAACCCGAGACCACTCATGGGAATATCACCGATTCCACGCCATCCACGGTCACAGGGTTCAAAGATGGATTGGATTATCTTTTGAGCAGGCAGATTTCCTTCTTTGGTCACAACCCGGGTGTAACCATTTTCTACTGTGTGGAAACCTGATTCCAGTTGTTTAACAGTCATCAAGATTCCTTCAACCAGATCTAATGGTTCAAAGCCGGTTACTACAATTGGGATTTTGTATTGTTCTGCAATGGGGAGGTATTCCCAATACCCCATCACTGCACAGACATGGCCGGCAGCCAAAAAACCTTGCACCCGGTTTTGAGGCGCACTGAGAATGGCACGCATCGCCGGCGGCACACTGACTTGAGACACAAGTATGGAATAATTCTTCAGACCTAATGCACTGGCTTGCAAAACACTTATGGCGTTAACTGGAACCGTTGTTTCAAAACCGATAGCAAAAAAGACAACCTGCTTATCCGGGTTATCCTGGGCGATGCGGACTGCGTCTAAAGGTGAATAAACAATGCGCACCTGTCCACCAGAAGCTTTAATGCTGAACAAATCGCGGTTTGACCCTGGAACACGCATCATATCGCCAAAGGTGGTAAAAATGACATCTGGTTGGGCTGCAATCGCCAGAGCTTTGTCAATTTGTTCAAGGGGAGTTACACAAACCGGGCAACCAGGACCGTGAACCAATTCTATTTTTGAGGGTAGAAGTTCATCCAACCCGGAGCGCAAAATTGCATGCGTCTGTCCGCCGCAGATTTCCATAATCGCCCAGGGACGGGTGGTTATGCGGTGAATTTCTGCTATTCCTGCTTTTACAAGGTCGGCATTACGAAACAGATTAAGCAGCGCAAAAGTCTCAGAACTCACTATGCCACTCCAGCATCCAACTGATCTTCTATCTCGCCCAATTCCCTCAGCGCATCGAGAGTTTCTCGAGCTTCGACTTCACTCAAAATATTGAGAGCAAAACCGGCATGAACAATGGTGAAATTACCCACCTGCGCGTCTGGGAGAGCCTGTAAACAGGCTTCCCGGAATACGCCGCCAAAATCTATCTTGCACATGCGTAAACCGGCTGTGTCATAAATTTCAACGATTTCTCCTGGTACTGCTAAACACATGTTCGCCTCCTACTGAATCATTCTGGCAGCAATCACTGCCTGTCCCATCGAGATGCAGGCATCATTCGTGGGTAGTTTCTTATGGGAAAGTATTTTGAAATTGTTGGATTCTAAAAGCCGAACGGTTTTTGAGAAAAGGATAACATTTTGCCAGACACCGCCACTGATTGAGACTGTTGATATTCCAGTCTCATTTCTGATGATTTTGCATGTTTCTAAACAAGTTTGAATTATGCCATTATGAAACCTGGCAGCAATTTTTTCAATCGGGATTTTGTTTAAGAAATCCTGTAAGATGGCAAAAAACACCGGCTTTGGGTCAAGAATACTTCCAGTGATTTGAAAATTATACAATCCTGTCTCTGAAGGATCACACGCTGCTTCCAGTTCAATGGCCGCCTGGCCTTCATAGGTAACCTGCTGTCTGATGCCTAGCAAAGCGGAGATGGCATCAAATAGACGTCCCATAGAAGAGGTCAATGGCGAATTGATATGATGCTTAAGTTGTGATTGGATCACATTGCGTTCATCTGAGGAAAAATGGCTTACAGGCGGAAGGGATAGCTCCCAATCTAAATTGTACTGGGTAAGCAGCGAAAGAGCTGTTCGGGCCGGGACGTGCACGGATTTATCACCGCCTGGCAAAAGAAATGGATCGATATGAAAGCGGCGCTGAAATTCTTTGTAATTGCCTACGAGAATTTCACCACCCCAGATCGTGCCGTCTGTTCCATAACCAGCGCCGTCAAAAGTTAATCCAATAACCGATTCTTCTGAATCCCAGCCGTTTTCTATCATGCAGGCGGCCTGGTGAGCATGGTGATGCTGCACCTGCACCAGTGGAATGTTTTCCCGCTGACTGCGATTTTGGGAGTAGCGGGTTGAAAGGTAATCTGGATGCAGGTCGCAGGCAATTATATTTGGTTTGATACGGAATAGTTTTTCAAAATGAGCTATGCCTTGTTCAAAGGATTGCAAGGTTTCATAATTCTCCAAATCACCAATGTAATGACTGTGAAAGGCGTAAGCATCTCGGGTAAGCGTGAAGTGATTCTTTAGTTGTGCGCCGGCTGCTAGAATCGGTTTTACATTGAAAGGCAAAGAAATCGGGTCTGGGGCATAACCTCTTGATCTTCTGTTAAAAATAGCTGTATGCTCAATAATGCGCATCACGGAATCATCAACTCGGATATGAATATCCCTATTATGGGTCAAGAATCCATCTGCCAGGGATGAAAGTCTTTGTTTGGCATCCTGATCTTCAAAGGCGATAGGCTCTTCGCTCAAATTTCCGCTGGTCATCACCAGCGCTTCCGGGAAATCTGCTGCTTTTTCCAATAGCAAATAATGCATAGGTGTATAGGGAAGCATAAATCCCAGAGAAGTCTGCCCCGGAGCAAGGTTTGAGGGGAGCAAACAATCTGTCTTTTTTTTCAAAAGTACAATCGGACGTTGACGGCTTTCCAGTAGTTCTTTTTCTTGCTTGGATACCAGGCAATACTTTTCAATAATATCAACAGAAAGCGCCATCAGCGCGAAAGGTTTTTCGATGCGATTTTTACGGTTGCGTAACTCATCAATAGAGGTTGAATTCGACGCATCACAGGCTAGATGGAACCCGCCTAATCCTTTAATTGCCAGAATCTTACCTTGTTGAATAGCAGCCTGGGCTGCGGAAATTGATTTATCATTGCCAGTAATCCGTGCGGTTCCAAGGGAAAATTCCAATTCCGGCCCACAAACAGGGCAGGCTATCGGTTGGGCGTGAAATCGGCGGTCCATTGGATCTTCATATTCTTTGAGACAATCCATGCACATAGAAAAATCCGCCATTGTGGTAAACGGTCGGTCGTAGGGGATGTCTTTGATAATCGTGAAACGCGGACCGCAGTTGGTGCAATTGGTAAATGGGTAATGGTAACGCCTGTTGTCCGGATCATTTATTTCACGTAGACAATCCGGGCAAGTTGATATATCAGGGGAAACCGGAATGAATTGGGATGGATCTGACAGGCTCTCAATAATCGCAAATTGCGTGTAGCCACTTTCGCGACAAGCCTGATGAGAGATCAAATCAATACGGGCAAGCAGGGGTGGCGAAGATGTAATCTGATTTAAAAAAGCCTGTAAGGATTGCGTTTTACCCTCGATTTCAATTTCAACTCCATTTGAGGTATTACGTACCCAACCAGTTAGATTATTCTTCGCGGCTAGTTGATAAATGAAGGGACGAAAACCAACCCCTTGAACAATCCCACGAACCTGGATGGCTAATCCAGAGATTTTCTGCTTGCTCATATTACTTATTTGAATTGAGAACTTTCGTCTCCAGCCAACTTAACCACGCTGGTATACCAGCGCCGGTGGTGCAGGAAACCGGGAAGAAGGTTAAACCCGGATTTAGTATTTGCACGCCCTGGGTGAAATAATCAGGGCGAAAACTGATATATGGCAGGAGGTCCATTTTATTCAGGATTAATACATCAATTCCACGGTAGATGGCTGGATATTTATAAGGTTTATCATCACCTTCAGGGACGGAAGCAATGAGTATATTAATATCCGTTCCCAAATCAAATGCTGCCGGGCATACTAGATTGCCAACATTTTCGATGATCAACAATTGAATATCATCTAATGGTAGCTGATTTATACCACCGGCAACCATAACTGCATCCAAATGGCAATTACCGCCGGTGTTTATTTGAACAGCGGGCATACCAGCTTGTATTATCTTATCGGCATCAATTGTGACCGCCGCCGTATCACCTTCAATTACGCCGACTTTCATCTTATCTTTTAGTCCATAAATAGTCTCAAGAATAAAACTGGTCTTACCCGCGCCGGGAGAAGCCATAATGTTTATCGAGAAAATATTCTTGCAGACCAGGAATGCCCGATTTTGCGCAGCCAATTGATCATTGGCGCTGAGAATTTTTTCAACAATAGGTACGCGGATGGAATTCATTTTGAACTCACTTTTCGATTTCGATACTATCCACAAAGAATTCTTCGCCTGATTTTACAAATATATCCGGGCTTCCACATTGAGGGCAGGGCTGCAATTCAGATTCAATCTCATAATCATTGGAACAAACATTACAGTGCAGCCTGGCGGGGCGACGTTCAAAATTGAGAATAGCGCCTTTACAGATGCTTTCATTGCTGATGATATCCCAATAGAACTGAATAGAATCGTCAACAATGCTAGAAAGTCTGCCAATTACTAGATTGATACTGGTTACTTTGGCAGCGCCTGATTCTTTTGCATGCTTATCTGAAATTGCTAAGATACTCTCTGTTACGGCTAATTCATGCACTGATTGATTATATCCGGTTTCTACAATTATATTAGATAAATAATATCTAATATTAGCTATTTACAGATAGACTCTCTAACCAATCCATACCCTTATTGATGGCAATAGCAGATAGAAAAGTTGTTTGAGGCGATAAATCTTGTGTAAAACCAAAGGCATAGCCGCGAATAGAAAGCATATAGGCCTTTGGTTGGGCATGGTACAACGATTTGGTTAGCGCAAGGACTGCTTCGGCGGTCATATGATGAGTGAACGGAGAAGTTTGAAATCCGTTGGATACTGCATCGAATTGAATGTCGTTCGGAATATTTCCTGTATGTGCATCCACAAAACAAATATTTTGATACTCAGAGAGAGTTTCAGCAATTTCAGGAATTAATTGCAGTTGAAAAATCAGGTGTGGAAAGTCATTCCCAATTTCAAAAGGCTCATCCCAAACATCAGGAACTTTCCTTCCGAGTTTTTGGGATATACCCACCAGAACATGCCAGGCCACGCCATCGTCTTGCCGGTCTGGATTTCCATAACCAATAAATAGGGTTGATTCAAAATTCATAGGAAAATAAAAAGGGCGGTGCTAAATATGAAAGCATCGCCCCTCTTTCTAAAATGAATTTTCAGTCACGCCGGAGGGTTTGAATGGTTGAACCCGCTTGATCAACAATGTCCACAATCATGGGCATTTGACCAACAGCGTGAGTGGAGCAGGAAAGGCAGGGGTCATGGGCACGAACGGCAGCTTCAACCCGGTTCAACAACCCTTCGCGAACCTGCTGTCCAGAAATGTAGGTTTTTGCTACGCTATCCACAGCATTGCACATTGCCCAGTTATTATGCCCGGTGGAGACGATCAAATTGACCCGCTCCAACTGACCATTTTCCTTTGCCCAGTAGTGGTGGATCAATGTTCCGCGCGGAGCTTCGATAACGCCTACACCAACACCCTGGAAATTCTGTTTTGTGTTCAGGATATCTGTACTAAAGATATCCGGGTCATCCAGGATCAACTGTACGCGTTCCAGGGCGAACAGCGTTTCAATCAGGCGGGCGTAGTGATAGAGTAAGGTGTTTTCAACAGGTTTACCGCCGTTTAATTGCTTGAAAATCTTGTGTTCTTCGTTCGCCAGTGGGGTTTCCAGCATATCAGATGCATTGAGGCGGCCTAAAGGACCGACCCGGTAAACACCTTCGGGATATCCAAGTTTCTTATAGTATGGGAATTTGAGGTAAGACCAATTTTCAACGTGTTCAGCAATGTAATCGAGGTAGTTTTTACCTTCGAACATTTCCAATTGTTTACCAGTTCTGTCAATCAATCGGATATTGCCATCATAAAGTTCTAAACCGTTTTTGGGGGTAACAAGACCTAAATAGCCGGTTGGGAAAACAGCGAACTTATCAATATCTTCTTTGTTGGCAATTGCCCAGTCTTTGATGATCTGGATACCGACCTTTGTCGTTTCAATCTGAGCGTCCAGACCCTTCAGGATGGTTTCCCGTTCGGAAGCGTGCAGAGATTTGTTCACGCCGCCAGGAACAGCAAACACAGGGTGAATACGGCGACCGCCCAAAATGGAGATAATTTCTTGTCCCCATTTCCGAAGATTGACGGCTTTCAAGGCCAGTTCAGGGTTGGCGCCTATAATACCTACGACATTGCGCGTAGCCGGATCTGAATCAAAACCAAGCAGCAAATCTGGTCCTGCCAATTCAAAGAAATGCATGCCGTGACTCTGGACAATCTGCCCCATGTGCATTAGTTCGCGCAGCAGAGATGCTGGACGCGGAGGCGGAGTTCCCATAACTGCATCGCCAGCTTTGGCTGCGGCGAGGTGATGACTTACCGGGCAAATGCCGCAGATGCGCGGGGTGATATAGGGCATTTCAAAAACCATGCGCCCTTCACAGAACTTTTCAAATCCACGGAATTCGTTGATGTGCAGGTAGGCTCGGGAAACATCACCTTTGTCATCCAGGTGAATAGTCACCTTGGCATGTCCCTCAATCCGGGTAACAGGTTCAATAGTTATTTTTTGTGCAGGCATATCCTATCTCCTTTCTTACCATTAATGCCAGTGCAGTAAATCGCCTTTGAGTTCTGGTCGGCGACCCTGCGCAAGTTCACTTAGAACGTAGTAGATAACATCAGCGCTGGGTGGGCAGCCTGGAACAAAGATATCCACAGGTACGACATCCTGTAAGGCGCGCACTTCGGTCGGTACGCACAATTCAGGATCGGTAGGAATGAAGCCCTGGGCATCGGTCGATTCAGTCTCGACATACGCCCGCCGAAGAGTCTCTTCCAGAGTAAAGAAATTGCGCATAGCCGGCACACCGCCAAAGACAGCACAATCGCCCAATGCTACCAGAATTCCACAGCGGCTGCGCATACGGTGAGCAACTTCCTCATTATAGGTGTTGTTGACGCCACCTTCGAGAATGCCGACATCAACACCACTTTCATCCGGTTCTTTTAGGTCCGTAATGGGAGTAGCGCGGATATCAACTAGTTCAGCGACCTTAACAATTCTTTCATCAATATCCAATAAAGACATGTGACAGCCAGCACAGCCTGCCAGCCAATCTGAAGAAATTTTTGGTTTTGCCATGTTAACTCCTTTATCAATAATCAGTCATTAAGCTTCTGATATGACTGTAGAAGGGGTACGTGAAGTAACTTCCTTCTTCCACGCATCACTTGTCGAAATCCCCAGTCCCTTTGCAATTGCTTTCAGGGCTTCATCAGTAGAAAGAACGCCGGTCGGGGCATTCAGAGATTTTGTTGATTTTTGTAAGCGGCCATCAAAGTTAATATAATGCCCTTCAATTTCAGCCCACATTTCAACGGGGATTACCACATTTGCCATGGCAGTTAGTTTTGACTGATACGAGGCCGTAACAGCCAGGAATGGGACACCTTCCAGCCGTTGAATCAGACGCTGGGATGGGTCTTCATCACCTATTGCCACGAAGAAAGCCTGATGTTTCCCGACTTCAAACGGTTGGTCAAGGTGTAGCTGAGAGGCGGCCAAACTGTTTGCTTTACCTTTTGTACTCAGTAAAGTTGCATTTTTCACTACGTTTGAAAGATCAAGCAAAGCTGAAAGCGCGGTTTTACCTTCCTTAGCAGTTAAGCCACGACTGAAAATGAATACAGGATGTTCAGCTTCAGATAATACTTTGGCTGCCGCCAGAACATCTGTTTCTGTCAGACCGCAATTCGTCGCAAGGTCAGCAACTTTCTGTCCTTTAATGGCAGATTTTATTGCTGACAAAACGTCTGCATTGGTTCCCTTGGAGGCTTTTATCTTTACTTCTGCGAAGGGATCAAAATCATTGGATTCTGGATCAACAACGATCAATTTTGTACCAGTCGGAAGCAATCTCTTGACCAGGAAGCCGAGAACCTGATGGTTATTGGCCAAATCGGCTCCGAAAACTACCACGCAATCTGCAGTATCAAGCGCTTCTACTTTACCTTCAAAAGATTTCTTCAATTCATCAGAGTAGGCGGCTGCGACACCTGTCGGCCAACCTTCTTCTGTCGAAGTAACCATAGCGCTTTTCATGCCGTCAGTAAAAATCTGCTTGACGAGAGATAATGATTCTACCGGCAATCGGGTTGATGCGACAACCGCAACACCGAACTCATTCTTACCAGCAAGTGGTTTCATCGCTGAACTGATGGATTTTATGGCATCATCCAATGTTGCAGCTTTTAGTTCGCCATTTACTCGCAGCATTGGAGTGGTTACTCTTTCGCGTTTTTCATCCAATGGAACAAACCGACCGGTTTTACATAGAATACCACCGCTTACACCTTCCGCCCAGCGGCCTTCAATTCGAACGATTTGATTATCACGTACAGCCACATTGGTTGAACAGCCAATTGAGCAACCGACACAAATTGTCGGGATATTCTCTACCTGAAAATCTTTTCCCCGATAGGCAGACTGCCGGTCAATTATTGCACCAGTTGGGCAGACTTGGACACAGGTTCCACAAGAAACACAGGATGATTCTCCAACTGGGACACCGTAATCTGCAACAAGGTAACTCTTGGCGCCGCGTTCTTCAAAGCCCCAGGTGAAATTGCCAACTAATTCACCGCAAGCTCGCACGCACCGGCGGCACAGAATGCAGCGATTGTTATCGACAACAAAATATGGATGAGATGCATCCACCCCAAAGGTTGAAAAACTGGGTGAGAGCGGCCAATGGGTCATACCTTCGCCATAGGCAGAATTTTGCAATTCGCAATCACCACCAGACACCTGACAGAAGGGGCAGAAGTGATTTCTTTCACTAAAAAGGAGCGTGAGAATAAATTTGCGCGCCTCTTTAATCCGGTCTGTGGTGGTTATTACAACCATCTTTTCGCTCACAGGAAGGGTGCAGGAGGATTGCAAGGTACGGGCGCCTTCCACCTCTACCAGACACAGCCGACATCCGCCGTATGGAGACAATTCCGGGTGATCGCATAGTGTTGGAATTTCTATTCCGGCACCCTGGGCTGCCCGGAGTACTGTTGTTCCTTCTTTTACTACAATGCTCTTGCCGTCAATGGTTAAGTTGACCATAAGAAAACCTCTCTTTTTCGGGATGACAATTTATGCACGTACTTTCTGTCCGCTCATAGCACACTTACCGGAGGGACAGACTTTAAGACGAATATGGGCTTCAACTTCTGCTCTAAAATACTTCAGAATATCCCGAATCGGAGTTCCGGATGTTTGGCCCAAACCGCAATTAGAAAGTTGGAAGAGATTAGCGCTGATGTCTTCCAGGTCGTTCAGATCGCTTAATGAACCGAGTCCTTCTGAAATTTTATTAAGTATTTCGTAAGCTCTCTGGTTGCCAATCCGGCAGGGAGTGCATTTTCCGCAGCTCTCCTCCCGGAAGAAATTCATTAAGACCTTTGCCAGATCAACTACACAGGTGTCTTCATCACAAATAAGAAGCGCCCCTGAACCCAGGGCAACACCGGAACAGTTGAAGGAGTCGAAGTCCATGGGTGTATCTTGCAGGCTGGCAGGAATGATAGACCCGCTGGAGCCGCCGGTCTGGGCAAGCTTGAAAGACGAGCTATTTTTCATACCTTTTGCGTAAATGGCAATTACTTCGCGCAAAGTAATTCCCATAGGCGCTTCAATCAAACCGGTAACATTAACATTTCCCAAAATTGTATAAACCTTGGTACCTGGACTGCTGGAAGTGCCTATGGATTTGAACCAGGCAGCGCCTTCGCGTAAAATAGCCGGAATATTTGCCAGAGTCTCTACATTGTTGATCAATGTTGGCATTCCCCAGAGGCCGTTAGTTGTTGGGTACGGGGGGCGGGAACGAGGTTCTCCCCGATTTCCTTCGATTGATTCTAGTAAAGCAGTTTCTTCCCCGCAAATGTAGGCGCCTGCGCCAGAGTGTAAATGTAATTCAAAAGTAAAGTCTGTTCCGAAGATGTTCTTTCCTAGAAAACCCATTTCTTTGGCTTGCAAAATGGCTGATTCCAGTCGCTGCCGAGCTAAGGCATATTCACCGCGAATATAAATATATCCTTCGGTGGCCCCTACCGCATAACCGGCAATAGTCATAGCTTCCAAAATTGAGAAGGGATCTCCTTCAATAATTATTCTGTCTTTGAAGGTACCCGGTTCACTCTCGTCGGCGTTGCAAACAACATACTTCTGCTTTCCATTGGCTTTTGAGACAAATTTCCACTTCAAGCCAGTTGGGAAGCCGGCTCCGCCCCGCCCGCGAAGACCCGAATTGCTAATTTCTTCAATCACATCCACGGGCTTCATTTGGGATATGACCTTGCCAAGCGCTTCATAACCATCGTGAATAATATACTCTTCAATATTATTCGGATCTATTAGACCAGCCCGCTGAAGAACAATTCGTTTTTCTGCCGGAAGAGTGCCTTTACGAGCGCTCAACCAGGCTATTCTGCCAGATAGCTCACGGCTGGAAGCTAGCATTTCACTGTCAATCCGCCCTTTGTAAAGATGCTCTTCTACAAGGTGATGGACATCTTCTGGTTTAACAGGGCCGTAAATGGCAGCTTCTGGATAAATAATTACTAGCGGAAGGGCATCGTGCCGGCCAACATCACCAACCATGGTTAGCGAGACTTCGTCCGCCAATCCAAGGTTCTCCAACTCTTTCTGGATAGAATTATAAACTTTTTGGGCTCCCCGTTCCATCGATAGAGGGTCACTGGAAACCAAAACCATTGATCGGTAGGTTTTCATATTTCTCTCCTATTCATAACGGGATAGTATGGATGAAATTTCGCCAGGGGCGATGTTTCCGTATATGTCATCATTAACCATCATGACCGGACCGACACCGCACACCCCCAGACAACTGGTTGTAAGTAGCGTCCATTTGCCATCCTTGCTGGTTTCACCAGATTTCAGATGAAGATGCTCCTTTAATGCTTCCCATACTTCCATACCTCCCACCACATGACAGGGGGCGCTTTCGCAAAACTGAATCACATGCCTGCCGCGTGGCTTAGTGGAGAGCATTCGATAGAAACTTGCTACCGAGTACAAATGACTTTTTGGGGATTTTAATAGCAAACTGACTTCATCAAGCGCTTCAGGAGGAATATACCCTAGGCTTCTGTTGATTTCATTCAAAATCGGGATAATTTCATCGCGATTGGCGCCGAAGGCATCAACTGCTGCCTTTACGGCTGCTTTTACCGAATTTGTAGCACCTGCTTGTTTGGTATCCAGGACCATTATTCCTCCAAATGAGCGAAAATTCAAAAAACAAAAGTACTAGCGATTTAAATTTTGAAAAACTTACTTCACCTCCACGGCATTAAAGTTGCAAACCTGGGCACAAATCCCGCAGGAGATGCAGATATCCGGATCAATAACGTGCAATTGGCGCCGCTCTCCACTAATGGCTTTTACAGGACAGTTGCGAGCGCAAACCGTACATCCAGTGCAAACACCTTCGGTTATTGAATAGTGGATCAATGATCGGCAAACTTTCGCCGGGCAACGCTTCTCATAGATGTGAGCTTCGTATTCATCTCTAAAGTGTTTTAGTGTGCTTACAATCGGGTTAGGTGCACCCTGTCCCAGGCCGCAGAGAGAATCTGCGTTGATTTCCCGGCAAAGATATTCCAGCGTTTCAATATCGCCGTCTTTTCCTTTACCGTCACAAATTCGTTCCAAAATTTCAAGAATGCGGCGAGTGCCTACCCGGCATGGGGTGCATTTTCCGCAGCTTTCATCCTGAGTAAAGTCCATAAAGTAGCGGGCAATATCAACCATACAGGTTTCATCGTCCAGGACAATCAAACCGCCTGAGCCCATCATGGCGCCCGCAGAAATTAATGATTCATAATCCACGGGGAGGTCAAGATATTTTGCCGGAAGACACCCTCCCATTGGCCCACCAATTTGAGCGGCTTTGAATCCTTTATCGTCTTTAATTCCACCCCCTACCTCATAAACAAGGTCGCGTAAAGTAATCCCGAGGGGTACTTCCACCAATCCTGGTTTTTTCAAATCGCCAGCCAGTGCAAAGGTTTTCGTGCCTCTACTTTTTACGGTACCCATGCTGGCATACCACTCTGCTCCTCGTAAAATAATTTGAGGAACATTTGCGTAGGTCTCGACATTATTGATGTTCGTTGGCTTACCGAATAAACCTTTTACAGCTGGGAATGGCGGTCTTGGACGCGGCTCACCGCGTTTACCTTCAATAGAAGCCATTAAAGCTGTTTCTTCACCGCAAACGAAAGCGCCTGCACCCATGCGGACTTCAAGATCAAAGTCAAAGCCGGTTCCTAATATATTTTTACCCAGCAGGCCTAAACCGCGTGCCTGATCTATAGCGATATTCAAAGTATGGACAGCGACAGGATACTCTGCCCGGCAATAAATATATCCTTGGCTGGATCCGGTTGTAAAACCGGCGATGATCATGCCTTCCAGTACGGCATGTGGATCGCCTTCCAAAACGCGGCGATTCATAAAAGCTCCCGGATCGCCTTCATCTGCATTACAGATAATATATTTGATCTTTTCAGCGCTATTGCGGGCAAACATCCATTTTTTACCAGCCGGAAATCCTGCGCCACCCCGGCCCCGCAGTCCGGATTTTAGTAATTCATCAATAACCTGATCCGGCGTCATGGACGACAGGACTTTGGCAACGGCTTCGTAGCCATCTTCTGCAATGTAATCTTCGATGTTTTCGGGATCGATTTTTCCGCAATTGCGCAGAACTACCCGAACCTCTTTAGGGGTAGGGGCAGTCAATTCTTCATCAATAACTTTTGCTGATTCTTGAACGAATTTTTGTGCGATGCGGCCTTTTAGAAAATGTTCCTCAACAATAAAAGGAACATCGTCAACGGTCATGCCAACATAATGAACACCTTCCGGA
>JBAWYZ010000008.1:0-21386 GCA_037143255.1 Leptolinea sp.
ATAATGCAGTCAGGATATTGTCAAAAATTGTTATGTAAGAACTACCTTTCTAAAATTTGATGAAATATTATGAAGAATTTAGTTGAAAGTTAGCCTGCTCCAGTTATTCTCCGAAAACAAATTTGCCGGCAGTGGAATTTAGTTTCACCAGGTCTTGAATATCACGAAATGGAATCAACACTTCTTGCGGCCCGGCGGCATACGGCGCTACCTGATACGGATCAAAACTCAAACGCAAATCAGTTTCTGTCAAATTCCAGTTGGCGAAGTTTTCCAATTTCGGAAGAATGCCTTCTGCAAAAAACGGGAAATCTGGTTTGGATAAACTGATTTTACTGGCAATGGATAGTATTTTCAAGGCTTCTTCCGGGTGTTTAAATAGATCAGAAAAACGGATTTCTTTATTCGCAATCCGGTCGTAGTTCAGCGTCCGGAAATAGTGGTTGGGATGGGCCGCGCCGGCCATGTAATAATCCACGGCGAAGCGGATGCTGATCAAATTCGGGGTTAACAGCGGCACATCATAACCGATCCACATGAAACTGGAACGATTTGCCATTTCGGTAGGAAGTTTCCAGGCATTGATATTCTTTTTAAAGCCGGCCAATTCTGCATCCACAATAGACCGGGCAGCCTGGTTGAATTTCTTTGCGTCCGCCCCGTTGATCTGCGGAATCTGAGCATGGACTCCGTAATTTGGTGAAATGCTTGATTCGGAAACCAAGTCGGTGATTACCGTCAGTCCATTTTTGGTAGTGC
Organism: Leptolinea sp.; assembly: GCA_037143255.1. GTDB lineage: Bacteria > Chloroflexota > Anaerolineae > Anaerolineales > Anaerolineaceae > Leptolinea. The sequence continues at coordinate 760 of JBAWYZ010000008.1, forward strand.
CTGAATCACGTTCAAAGTAGAGCAGGTCATTTCCAATCCGGGCGACGAGGGTGCGGGGATTGACCAGCGCCACAGAAGATGGGTCAATTTTTGCGCAACCGCTTTGTAGCAATGGAAAGTCTTCCTGGTTCAATTCAAAAGACATCTCCGGTTGCTGTACACCAGCGAGAAATTCATTCAGCCGGATGGTAATCGACTCATAATGCGGCGTTTCGCAGGGTATTCCATCAACAATATACTTGTTTAAGTCGATTTCCAGGCGCATCCCCATTCGGGTTGAGGGAGGCTGTGTCTTATCCAGGGAAATAACACTGTAGCCGATCCATTTACCGGCGAAGTCTTGGAGGAGGGCCGAATTATCTACCGGTGTAGGAATGGGGGTAAGCGTGGAAACTTCAGTTGGTGTTGGCGAAGAAGAACTTACAGCAGTAACTGACGGCTGCGGCAAGGGAGTAATAGCAGGTGCAATTTCAGCCTTGCAAGCCGAAAAGAGAACTGTAAACAGTAAAAAAAGAGCGATAGTAGATCGGATGTTTTTTATTGTCTTTTTATAAAAAAAATTAATTCGCAGGTTCAATCGAGACGATACTGCCAAAACCATTGACCGTAATTTTCCAGCGTGACCCGGGTGTAGCCTGCTGATATAACGAATAATCAGATGTCTGATAGGTGTAATCCTTTCCATCAACTGAGAAATGCAGCGAATAGTTTTCGGTGCGGTCACCTTCTCGCTGTTGTGGCCCCAGGTTGGTGTCTGGCCAGACCACACCCACTCCGCTGCCAGCAGCCTTCAGGCTATCACCGGTGTGCCATTCATCTACCGAATATTCGCAGTATGAATCAAACACCTCATATTTGCAATCTTGTACAACTTCAGCGACGCCGTTACCTTTATCCACTTTGTACGGGTCACCGCAAACCTCCTTGGAATTTGGGACGGGTTTATCAGAGAAACTGCGGCTGCGGTCGGTACACTGGCCAATCTTTGCATTGGTTGGGACTTTATCCTTCCAGTCATCTTTTTGCACCGGGCCGAACAGCTGCACTTCGATTATCCGCTCCCAGGTAGCGCCGGAGAGGGTGCCTTCCAGTCCTTTTTTCTGGCCGCCAATACTGAGCAAAATAATTAGGCCTATCACTGCCAGTACAGCTACGACAATGCCAATAATGCAGCCGAGCGAAAAACCTTTCTTTGCGATTTCAGCCGGTTTGACGGAAGCATTCAAAGGGGCGCCGCATTTTGAGCAGATTTGCGCATTGGCTGGGTTATCGGTTTTGCAATTTGGACAGAGAGTTATGCTACCCTCGGTTGCCTGGAACCCACCCAGCACCTTGCCAGCGGCGCGCTGTTTGCCTTCTTTGATATCGCCGCCACACTGAGAACAGGTAACCGCATCTGCCGGGTTGCGTGCCCCACAGAAACCACAGTGGATATCGGCGCCTTTTTCGGCCTGTTTGAACTTGGCTTCATCTTCAATGAGCTGCTCATCGGCTTTGGATTCAAATTCAACATCCGCCGGCTGCGGCGAACCGCAAGATTGGCAGGTTTTTGACAGACCCGGATTGCGCGTTTTGCAGTTTGGGCAAATCCATTCCAATTCCACATAACCGACTTTTTTTTGTGCCATTGGGGTTCCTCCTAAGAATAATCAAAACCGTTCTATGGATCATAAACTTAACAATAGGAAGAATTTATACAATTTGGAAATTCCTCTATTTTGACGAGAGTTTTCCTAGTAAGCATTAAAGTGATAGCGTACAAACAAGAGAGGAAAACAATGTTTCATCCTATTGTACAACAACTGAACTCCATTTACCGCAAGCGTTGCGCCAGCAAATTTCGTTATGGCTTAAAATAATTGATTCGTTCCACTCGCTGTCCACCAGTCGTCGAACCAGCCCCGTTGTGTCCAGAAACTGCTATAATCTAGTTACTCTTCAAATTCCAGAAGGAATGTTCATCATGCGGCGTGAAATCCTCCCATGGCAGGATATCGACAAACTTATTGACCACTTAATCCCTCAATTTGAAACTGAATTTGATGCCATGTTAATAATCACTCGGGGGGGAATCGTACCCGGAGGTTTACTGGCTGAAGCATTAAATATCAGCATAATTCTTACCGCAGCAGTTGATTTTCCTACCGAGATGGAAGGCGACAAAGAACATACCCGTTTGCGAGTTTGGCCGAAATTCCTGCAATTTCCGGATGAAAATCTGCTACGGGGCAGACGCGTCTTGCTGGTGGATGACGTTTGGGGATCGGGTCGAACCATAACGGCTGTAAAAAACCGCACTGCCGGCGCCGCTGGAGTGCCGTACACCTGTGTTCTGCATTTCAACCCTTATCGGAATTTGTTCGGCAATATTCGTCCGGATTATTTTGCAGCCAGTACAGATGCCTATATCGTCTACCCGTGGGAAATTAGCCGCGGACAGGACGGCGTCCTTCTTCCTGGGATGGACTCTCCCAATAAATAGATTTCAGTCGAACAAAACAGAAATATACTGGTCAACCATCTTCACCAGACTGAAGGCTTCTAAAGCTCGTTGACGGGCAGAAAGCCGATATCTCTTTTGATTGGTCAAAATCTCAATTGCCCCTTTGGCCAGGCCGGGAATATCCGGTTGCTCTAAATTCCAATAATTCGAACCATAGGGGACTACTCGCCCTGATTCACCGGTAATAATTTCCGGTAAAGACCCGGTGGAATACGATAACACCGGCAGCCCGCTGGCCAATGCTTCGATGACTGCATTCGGGCAAGCCGCGTTCAAATCAGCAGAAAACAACAAATGGGCACAGCGGTCCAACGCAGGAATTTCTTCCCCAGGAACGACCCCTGCCCAATCCACAAATCCGCCGAATTGACGGGAATAGTATGTTTTCAGATGTTCCTGTAAACTTCCGGCGACTGTCAGACGCACGGGCTTATCCATCTGCTGGTTCAATAACTGAGTTAAACGGACTGCTGAATCCAGACCGCGTTCATAACCACCCCGAATATGCGCCTCCACCATCAAAATGCGATATAAATCAATGGGCGGCGTTTGCGGGCCAAGCGGGGTAAATTCTTCCAAATCAACCCCGTTAAAAATTACAGAAGACGGCGCCTGTGTAACTCCACAAACCGTTTGCCACCATTTATCGGCAAATTGGCTCTGATACACGATTTTGCCAGCAAAGTAACGGCGGATGAAACGCAGAAGCAAATTATTTATTTCACAGCGCATAAAGTAAGCAGGATCCACTCGTTGTTTTTTGTGAATCCAGTTCATACCGTTCAATCGTTGAACAATCCGCAAGCCTTTACGCCGGGCTTTCACCAGGGTTGTAATATCGCGCGTTCCACCAATTACCAGAACGACTTTGCAAAGTGGGTCATCAATGGAACCAATTTCATGAACTCCCATTTTTTCAAGACCCCGAACCAAACGGCCTCGGAATGAAGCTGGCCCACCCAACCCGTGTAAACGGGGAAGGATAAAAACCCCGCGGTTCTCCATTAGTTTTGGCTCAGTCCGTTTCAACCGGTTTTTTCCGATTGCGAAAGAATGCATTCCACAATGCGTCGAGCGGCCTGTCCGTCACCAAATGGATTGGCGAATTTTGCTTTGTTCGAACCTTCTGGTGTGTCCAGTAAACGGCTGGTCTCTGTAACGATCTTTTCGGTATCCGTCCCAACCAGTTTTAATATCCCACTGTCCAGTCCCTCGGGGCGCTCAGTTTTTTCGCGCAATACCAGGGTTGGCACACCCAAACTCACGGCTTCTTCTTGAATACCACCAGAATCTGTAAGCACAAGACTTGCTCGTTTCAGCAGATGAACAAGGGGCAAATAATCTAACGGATTTAATAGATGAACTGAAGGGATGTCACCCAAAAGATCGAAAACAGTTTCATGCACATTGGGGTTTGGATGAACCGGATATACAAATTGAATGCTATCTCCAAAGTGGGCAGCCAAACCGCAAATTGCCTGACAGATATGCACCAGCGGTTGTCCAAAATTCTCGCGGCGGTGCGCCGTTACCAGCACCAGCCGTTTATTCTGGTTGAGGCCGATTTTATCTACTAATGTTATTACTTCATCCGGAGCAGGACGGTTGACGATCATCTGAAGTGCATCCACGACTGTATTTCCCGTAACATAGATTTGGGATTCGGAAATTCCTTCACGGAGTAGATTATTTCGACTCAACTCGGTTGGGGCAAAGTGTAAATCCGCTGCAGCGCTAATCATGCGGCGATTAATTTCTTCCGGGAAAGGCTGCCATTTATCATACGTTCGCAATCCAGCTTCAACATGACCTACGCGAATGCGACGGTAAAAAGCAGCCAGAGACGCCGCCATCGCTGTTGTGGTATCACCTTGCACTAGCGCCCAATCTGGTTGATAAGAAACCAACAGTGGATCGAGGTTTGTTAATACCTCGGATGTTAAATGTGCCAATTGTTGATTCGGCTGCATTAAATCCAGATCGGCATCCGGGTGAATATCAAATAGCGATAAGACCTGGTCTAACATTTCGCGATGCTGACCGGTGACACATACGATTGATTCAATGCCTGCTGTCTCGCGTAAAGCTAAAACGACAGGAGCCATCTTGATGGCTTCCGGACGTGTTCCGAAAACGGATAAGACTCTAATATTTTTCAATGATTCCAGGTTTTGATAGATTATTGAACCGGTTGGCCTACACCCAGACGGAAGATCTTGAAACCGGCAGCTGTCCATTTTTCGACAGGCCAGACATTGACGGTATCGATGACAATTCGCGCCGGCGTCAATTTTGCGACAACTTCCGGCTCCAATGTTCGAATGGGGGTATGCGGAACCAGTAGCAAAAGAACTTCAGCCTCGCTGAAAACTTCTGCCAGAGAAATGGCTATGCTCAAACCGGCTATCTTGACATTTGTCTTAAATGGCTCAAATGCTTTTAAGCTGGCGCCGGCTTTTACCAACAAATGGGCAACTTCCACCGCCGGGCTTTCTCGAATGTCGTCCACATCGGCTTTATACGCAAGTCCCAGAGCGGCAATTCGTTTATTATTAAGCGGTCCAAGGGCTTTTTCAACCGACTCGACCACAAACTCTGGCTGACTGTCGTTTACGATCCGCGCGGTATGAATTAGCGGTGTGATATCTGACGCAGCTTCAACCAGGAACCATGGGTCAACGCTGATACAGTGTCCGCCAACACCTGGGCCCGGATTCAATATCTTCACCCGTGGATGTCGGTTGGCAAGTGAGATGGCTTCCCAAACATCAATCCCAAACCGGTCAGCTAATCTTGAGAATTCATTGGCAATGGCAATATTTACATCGCGGGATGTGTTCTCCATAAGTTTGACCATTTCTGCTGTGGTAGCATCCGTCAGATAAATTTCTCCCTTGACGAATGTGGCATACAGGTCCCTGCCGGCTTCAGCGGAAGCAGGGTCAATACCGCCGATAATGCGGGCATTCTCAATCAGCTCGCGCAAAATCTGACCCGGCAAAACCCGCTCCGGCGAGTAGCACAATTTGAAGTCCTTACCGGCTTTCAATCCCGACTCTTCCAAAATGGGGGCAACTAGATGACTGGTTGTCTGTGGCGGGGAAGTTGATTCTAAAACAACCAGGTTGCCCTTCTGTAAAAATGGAACTAGCGCTTTTGCAGCCGCTGATACAAAAGACATATCTGCCTGCTTGTCGCCATAAAACGGTGTAGGAACAGCAATGATGAACGCATCCGCCTCTTCCGGTTGGGCTTGAACATGGAGATTGCTTTCTTGAACAGCCATTTTAACCAGGTCGCTTAGCCCCGGTTCGTAAATGTGCAATTCGCCAGAATGGAGAGTTTCTATGATATGGGGGTTAATATCCACACCAACTACTTTAATCCCATGAGTGGCAAATGTGCTGGCTGTTGGAAGGCCTATATATCCCAAACCTAAAACGCAAATCTTTTGAAATTTCACAAAATCACCTGATGGGCAGATTTACCGCGCCGGAATTATCCCATAAATCCTAAAGCGTGAAAAGGTTTCTCAGGCACAATGTGAAGTCCTAGGCGAAATATTTGCCGGACAGAAATCCGCGCAGAAACTGAAGGAAACCTCTATAATAAAGACATACTCGACTCAACGGCGGTGATCGTTTGATGAACATCAATTTCGGCACATTAATCCCCATACTGATTGGCATCCTGGCAGGCGGCTCCGGATGCGCCTTTTTAGTCCTGGCCTGGCAAAGAAAACGCACAGAAGCTATTACAAAATCATGGCAACCTGCACCCGGAATCATCCTTACCAGCGAGGTTAAGGAACACAAAGCCGTTGATCCGGCTCAAGTAAACAAAACCGTGTTCACGCCTATGGTGCGTTTCCAATATTCCTGCGCTGGGAAATCGTACACTGGCTATCGGATTACATTCAATCCCGTTGAGTACAGCCAATCGAAAGCTCAGAAAATCGCTACCCGATTTTTACCGGGGATCGCAGTAACCGTTTTTTATGATCCACTTCATCCTGAAGAAGCTGTATTAGAGAGAAACACACGCGGCTTTAATTTCTTGTTTTCCACCGGTTTGGTTCTTTTTGCTTTAGGAATTGGATCCTGCTTCATTTCTTTACTGGTTTTCTGGATTGGAAAAGCCGTAAGGTAAAAATGAAATCATCCCTTTCAATTCATGATACACTTTTACTATGCCGTTGGATGTTTTAATTGTCACACCCTCCAAACCATTCGGGGAATTAATCCGACTGACTCTGGAGGCTGACCCGGCTTTCCATTGCACTCTCATCGACAAGGGGGAAGAACTAAGGGCAGCCATCCAGAGTTCAATCTTTCAGACGGTGATCTTTGACTGTTCCTGCGCACTGCCCAGTGCAGATGAAGTTTTTCAAATGCTGAGAGAAGAATATCCAGCCCTGGCCCTCTTTTTTATTCCAACAGAAAACCAACCTGAATTGGGAAATGAACATATCAATCAGGCAGATGGAACCATCAGCCGGCCATTTGATGCTGCCCTGCTGCCTGGAACAATTTCCAAGGCTGTCCAAAAAAGAAATACACAACCTGCCGCAATTGAATTATCTAAGACGGCTATCCTTACCCATTCATGGATGAATGCGCTGAGGGAAGGTATTCTTGCTACTTCAGCCTCCAGCGGGGTCATCATTATCAATGGCGAAGTGGCAGCAGTCACTCCAGAGATCAGCCCCCCGCTTCAAGAGCTGGTTGTTGCGGCCGTTTTGCAATACTGGAATCCATCAGACACCTCCGATTTGATGCGATATATCAAAGAGCCTGATGTGAATCAGGAATGGATGATGTATGCAACCCAGATTGCCAATTCTGGAGTTTTGGCTCTGCTTTTCCAGCCAAAAACCCCGGTCACAAAAGTTCGGTTACAAACAATCCGAATTGCCCATCAATTGGCAGCCAGCCAGGCACAGGCTCTGCCAATTCTCCAACCAGACGAGGAGATGCCGGAAATCCAGGACCCCCCCGTTTTAGAGGAAATTCTAGCCGAAGCAAACGAAGAAACCCATAAAAGGGATTCCAAAAATTTTCCTGTGGAATGGTTCAGGGAAATGGACCAGCCGCCAGTTTTCAGCAATATTCAAAAAGAAGAGCCACTTCCAGTATCTGCCATTCATCATACCCAAATTGAATCTCAAAACGGAAAGGGAGAAATTATCCCTTCTGAACAACAATTAATACCTCAACCGGGAGACCTTAAAGATGATTCTGGAATTCCTTTGGGAATGCCGGATTTTGAAATAGAGCAGCCTGAGGAAGAACCCTTATTAAATTTACAGATATCTGAAACTGACACAGAGGAATTATCTGCAGAGAATTTGGAATTCAACGGCAATTTAGATGAGTCTTTGATCAATATCTCAGAGTCATCACTTACAAACCTTGACCTGGGAAGTTTTCAACCCGTTGATCTACTTGCAGAAACCCTGGGTGCGGTTGATCTTGATTTGCTCCAGCCTGTAACATTGACGGCAGACACTTCGCCAATGGTTTTAGAAAGAAAAACCTCACACCAAGAGAGCGAAGAACTTGAGTTTGCAAATTCATCAGAAACATTCGAAGCAGATAATCTACCTTCTTCAGATTCAGTTTTTACTATAATGCCGCTGGAAGAATCCAACCAATTACCAGAAGAAATCTTACCTGATACCGAATCTGCTGAACTGGGAATCGTCAATGAACCAGAAGTCCCATTGTCTGAAAAACTTGATTTCATTATTGATACCCCGGAAGGCATTACAGATGCAGCCGATTTTGAAAACCTCCCATATTTCCAACCCACAACATCGGTTGCAAACCCTTCAGGAAATGCAACCGATGAATTAGAAGCCGATCTATTGGCTTCACGTCATATTGATTTTCAACCCGGTGGAGAACCTACCATGAAAAATAACACTTCCGAAGAAGAACAAATTATTGACCAACCTGACTCATTAAGTGATAAGTTGATTGAAACACAAGAAACTGAAAGCCCTTCTGAGGTTAATGAAAGAGATCTGTTTACCCGCATGAATCAACTGCAATCTGCGGGGGAAAATGAAGATACAGAAACTGTCACAGTTGCGCTAATTCCGCGGCAAGAGAATTTTCTTTTACAGCGGCAAATTGCGGTAGTATTGAATCAAAGTATGGGCCGACTTAGCCAGGCATTTGGATGGAAACTTGATAATTTAACAATTCGCCCGACCTACATGCAATGGACAATGATCATCCCTAATATATTCTCTGCTGAAGACATGGTGAGCATTGTTCGCCTGCAAACAACCCAATTCTTGTTTGATAATATCCCTGACTTGCATACGTTGTTTGATGGGGACGATATCTGGGCGCCGGAAAACATGCAGTCAACCGATATTGATTTTGTTCCATCCATCCACTGGCAGAACTTTATTTTCAGGCGAAAAAGCACCGAAATTGTCTGAAAGTATGGCACAATTAAACGAAACTTTCTTTAGCATCAGGAGATAACAGAGTGCCCCCAACGCTATACTTAATTGACGGTCATGCACTGGCATATAGAACATATTTTGCGCTAAGTTCTTCGACCAGCGCCCATTTCACAACCCGGGCTGGTGAGCCAACCGCGGGTATCTATGGGTTTGCCTCTGTTATGATCCGCCTCCTGGAACAAAATAAACCGGATTATCTAGCCGTTGCATTCGATACCGGTAAAACCTTTCGCGATGATATTTACCCGGCATACAAAGCTACCCGTGCCAAAATGCCGGATGATCTACGTCCACAAATTGAACGCATTCGCCAATTGGTGGACGCATTCGGGTTTCCCCGGCTTGAAATGGAAGGCTTCGAAGCTGATGATGTATTGGGCAGTGTTGCCAAAATGGCTGTTGAAAAAGGGTTGGCTGTAAAAATTATTACCGGTGATCGGGATCTGCTTCAATTGGTGAACGAGCATATTATCGTCAATCTGGCAGGTAAGACCCTCTCTGATGCTAAAGATTATTTCACTCGGGATGTCAAGGAGTATCTTGGAGTGTTTCCCAACCAGGTAGTCGATTACAAAGCCCTGGTTGGCGACTCGTCCGATAATATTCCGGGGGTTCAGGGAATTGGTGAAAAAACCGCCGTCAGCTTGTTTGAAACCTATCAAACCCTGGATGACATTTACCAACACCTGGAAGAATTACCCAGCCGGGTAAAAACCAGGTTGGAAGCCGATCAGGCAAATGCCGACATGAGCCGGATTCTTGCCACCATTCGTACGGATTTGAATATCCAACTGGATCTGACCCAGGCGAAAACCGATCATATTCCTTTTGAGAATGTCGAGAAGTTCTTCGTCGAAATGGAATTCAAAACACTACAAAACCGTTTAAGAGTCCTTTCCGGTGGCGGGGCTGTTGCCAAATCTTCAGCGAAACAGGCACAAATGACGTTCTTCGACGAAACCCCGGTCAGCCTGGGCGAAAACCCAAAGCACGAAATAAGTACTATCATTATCCGGGACGCCGAACATCTGCAAGATTTGTGTAAAAAATTATCAACAGTGGAATGGATTGCGCTTGATACCGAAACCACATCCACCAACCCGATGCGGGCAGACCTGGTAGGCATTTCATTATCCTATCAAATCGGTGAAGGGTTTTATATCCCAGTCGGTCATCGTGATAATTCCCAGCAATTATTTCTCGCTGATATTCAACATTCTTTGGGATCAATTCTCCTGAATCCAATCATTAATAAGATTGGGCATAACCTGAAATATGACATGCTGGTGCTTCGCCGGCACGGACTGCCAGTTTTCCCTGCATCATTCGATACCATGATTGCCGGTTGGCTGATTGATCCTTCATCTCATCGGCTCGGTTTAAAAGATATGGCGAATGACCTTTTAGACATCGGCATGACCCACATAGAAGAACTGATTGGTACCGGGAAAAACCAGCGCAGCATGGCTGACATCACCGTCGATAAAGCCGCCCCCTATGCCGCTGCCGATGCTGAAGTAACCCTGCGCCTGCATTCGGCTTTACAACCAGTACTGGAAGAAAGAAAATCCACCAAACTTTTATCCGAAATCGAAATGCCGCTACTGCCGGTTCTGGCAGATATGGAACAAACTGGCATCGGTTTGGATGTCGATTTCTTAAAAAGCATGTCGCGCGAACTGACTTCCCGCCTGGCTGAAATCGAGGTAGAAGTCCATCAGGGAATCGGGTATCCCTTTAATCTAAATTCTACCCAGCAATTATCTACGGCTTTGTTCACCACCCTAAAACTTGACCCGCCAGATCGAAAAAAGACAACAGCCAGCGGCCATTTTTCGACCGCTGCGGATGTTTTGGAACAGTTAAAAGGGAAGCACCCGGTTGTTGATCTCATTCTAGAACATCGGGAATTATCCAAACTGCTTTCTACGTACATCGAATCACTTCCCCTGCAGGTAAACCCGCAAACCCGGCGTATTCACACCAGTTACAGCCAGGTAGGTGCGGTTACCGGTCGACTGGCCTCATCAGATCCTAACTTGCAAAACATTCCGATGCGTTCAGATTTGGGGCGGAAAGTCCGCAAGGCCTTTATTGCCGAACCGGATTGGGCGCTTTTGTCTATTGATTATTCACAAATCGAGTTGCGGATTGTGGCGCACATGGCCGAAGATGAAGCCATGCTGGCAGCGTTCCGCTCCGGGCAAGATATTCACGCCACTACGGCCGCTGCTATTTACAACACACCATTGAATGAAGTTTCAGGAAGCCAACGTCGCCAGGCCAAAGCCATCAACTTCGGATTAATTTACGGGATGGGCGCTTTCAGCCTCAGCCGCAGTACCGGAATAACCCTGGCCGAAGCCGAAAACTTTGTAACGGCTTATTTTCAGCAATTTCCGGGTGTAAAAATATATCTGGATGGGCTGAGGAAGCAGGCTGCCCAACAAGGTTATGTCGAAACTCTGCTAGGCCGGCGCCGATACTTCCCAAATTTACGTTCCCAAATGAACTCAAACCTGCGCGGCCGTGAAGAACGAGAGGCCATCAATGCACCCATTCAAGGGACAGCAGCGGATATTGTGAAGCTGGCTATGATTTTGGTGCCTCCGGCGTTGGAAAAAGAAAAACTTAAGGCAAAACTGCTTCTTCAGGTGCATGATGAACTCGTTTTAGAATGTCCATTTTTAGAATTGGTAAACACAGCAAAAGTAGTTATGGATATAATGGAGGGAGCATATCCATTCTCTATCCCATTGTTGACCGAAGCAAAATGGGGGCAAAATTGGGGAGAAATGAAAACCTTTCCAGAATTTACAAATCGCGAAAATAGCACAATGGGGAATAAGTGAATCAAGAAGTTTATCTTCAGTCTATGCGACTTGGGCATTCTGCAGCCTGGGACCAACGTTGGGAACAGGCCACCAAGTATTACCGCCAGGCATTGACAGAAGTTCCGGATGACTATTTGGCTTTAAACAGTCTGGGTTTGGCTTTAATGGAACAAGCCCAGTTTGATGAATCCCTGCAGGTTTACCGGAAAGCCGCCAAACGTGCCCCTGAGGACCCCGCCCCACAGGAAAACATGGCTAAGATTTATGAAATCCAGGGCCGGATTGAAGAAGCCGTGCTGCTTTCTTTTCAGGCAGCCGACCTTTACCTTAAAGCCCGGAATGCCGACCGGGCTGTGCAGAACTTGGTGCGAGTCAGCGTCTACCGTCCGCAAAATATGCGTGCCCACACCCAACTGGCGGTTATTTATGAAAGAATTGGCCGTTTACCTTCGGCAGTAAAAGAATATCTAGCAGCTGCCAGTATCACACAGCACAATGGCGATGCTCAGACAGCCCGCCAGATGGTGGAATACACATTAAAAATCCAACCGAATAATCAGGATGCGATCTCAGCCCTCGATCGGATAACTGCCGGGAAACTCCTGCCAGTATTTGAACCAGGAAAATCAGGCCAACTGAATCGGTCGGCTGTCCGTGAAGCCGCTCGAGCAAGGGAACCGTTGCGCAATCCAATAGAAGAGGCTACACATTATGCGCTGGGCATCATTGCTGATCTCGTTCTCGATCCCTCAGAATCTAATCCGCTGTTTCAATCTATTCATCAATCAGGAAAAGCAACGAACATCCGCAGTACTCCAGATCGGACATTAGCTCTGAGCCATTTACTTTCTGCTTTGGAAGCTCATAGCAGAGGAAGGACCGAACAGGCTGCAACCGAAGCGGAAAAAGCGATAGCCTCCGGCGCAATACATCCGGGAGTGTATTTTTTGCTTGGGCTGCTCTCTCACAAGATAGATGAACAGAAATCTTTGCTAGCCCTGACAAAATCAGCCAATGATTCTAAACTAGCAATGGCTTCCCAACTTCTTATTGCAGAAACCTTGGAAGAAAAGAAAAACTATACCGAAGCGGTAGAGGCTTATCTTAAAGCCATGTACGAAGCGGATGCCACCTCACTTCCGATAGAAATGTCTGCCGCGCTCCGCCTGCAATATAGACAGATCACTGAACAGATTGTGCAAATGCAAGACACTGAAAAAATGGCTTTTGTTTGCCGCAGCATTAATGGACAGATTTTACGCCGCGGTTGGAAACAGCAGGTGATGGGCATTCGGCAGTTGCTACCTCCAGCCAGCACAGAAGCCCCACCCACCGCGCTGGTAATGTTGATGTTGCTGCCCAACAGCAGCCAGATTGTCACCGGATTGGCCCGGGCACAACGCCTGGTGAGTAATAATGCGCTGCTACCCGCCCTGGAAGAACTATATTTCGACTTGGAATTAGCTCCAACCGAACCATTGCTGCATGAATTAATTGCCACCATGATGGTTAAGCGAGATCGCATTGATGCGGCCATTGAAAAATATATACTTGTCGCCCGAAAATACGAATTGACTGGTGATACTAACCAGGCTGTCCGCGTCCTTACCCAGGCGCAGCAATTGGCGCCCACTAACTTAACCGTGCGCAACCGATTGATTGAACTCTTATTCTCTTTAGAAAGACGGGATGATGCCGTGCGCCAATATATGGACCTGGCAGAAACATATTACCGTCTGGCAGATTTAGATAAAGCGCGGGCTACCTACTTGAATGTGCTGCGGTTGTCCCAAAAAGGTGAAACCAATCGAACTTGGAATATCGAAATCCTAAAACGGGTAGCAGATATCGATTTGCAGCGGATGGATTGGCGCGAAGGACTGCGTATCTTTGATCAAATTCGGGGACTTGATCCGGAAGATATGGAAACCCGGTCCAGTCTTGTCGAATTGAATTACCGCCTGGGGCGGGATGCCGCAGCCATCAGCGAACTGGACAGCGCGGTGACAATGTTCGACAAACTTAACAAGATTCCAATCGCCTTGCGAATGCTGAGCAGCCTCATAGCGATCCGCCCGGATAATACTGACCTAAAATCGCGGTTGTTGGCCGTGAGCCGGCGGGTAAAAAATATGTCGGATGCTATCTCACTGCTTGATTCTTATGCCGATGAAATGATTGAGAATGGAAATAAAATTGGCGCAATTGTTCACCTGGAAACTATCATTTTACTTGGTCCGCCCAATACAATGGAGTACCGAAAAGTCTTAGAACAATTACGGAATGGTTAGCTCGCCGAATTTCAAGCTGAAAACGGGATGTTTTATTTGACATGACCCTGCTTTCAGGTATAATACGCACCGCGGTCCACTAGCTCAATTGGCAGAGCAACTGACTCTTAATCAGTGGGTTCAGGGTTCAAGTCCCTGGTGGATCACCTATATGTGGCGGGGTAATAGGCGTCAACCCCCACCCCTGCTTGATTAAGAGACTACCAGTAGGGTAGACTCTTTTTTCTGGTGCAGTCCCGGTGCAGTTCCGGTGCAGTTAAATTTCCACAGGTGTAATTAGTTTATCCAGGCTTTGAGCGACCAATTCATCCATTTTCTCAATAACTTAAAAACGAGATTCTAGGTTCACTCTTCTATTAAAAGGGATGGGTTTTTCATATCTCCAAAGTTATTTCCCAGCAGGGAAAATTTCAATTCCACTTGCAATGTTTATTAACCGATGAGTAAAGATTTGAGATGTGCAATCCGATCCAAAGCAGGATTTAAGGTTAATATCAGAACTTCAGGCGAACGCATATTTGGAGTAAATTGTTCTTTGAGACTGTCAACATCAATATCCATTTGTCACCTTTTTCTGGGATTATGTTTACTTCAATCATGATTAAGTTGAAAAAATATCCAAATGTCAACTGCTGCCAAATATGTGACCAAACCAATAATTCTGTTTGACGAAATCCCCAGAATCAAATTCTTTTTTTTGTGTGAATTTGGGGTGCTGCAAAAATCTCAGTAATGGCGGGATATCCGAAATCGCTCTGGATGAGGAAATGAATTATTCATTTATTAAAATCGAGAAATTGCAGCTGTTTTGTAAATCAAACTGTTAGCATTTGTTCACTGAATAGCTTAATTCTTTATCTTCAGTTTTCAACAGTCAACAATTTGCTATTCAAGAAATCTATCACCTTCTTAATGTTGCTTTCACTTTCAAAAACCGGGGTACCGCCCATATCGCCATGCCCGGCATTTTTCAACAAATCGTATTGCACATCCAATCCGGCGGCTGTCAATGCATCCGCCAACATCTTGGTGTTTTCAATCGGAACAGTACAGTCCTGATCACCCTTTTGAATTAGAAATGGCGGCGTATCTTTGGAAATATAGGTAATCGGATTGGATTTCTTTACCAGTTCTGGAACAGACGGAACAGCCGCCCCGAGATAGACGGATTCAAACGAGTCGGCATTATTATGAGTTTGATCGGACGCACTGCATCCCTGGGCTTTAGCCTGGGCATCCATTTGGACAAAATCGGTTGGGCCAAACCAGTTAATCACTGCCTGTACCTCGCTGGAAACATTTGCATTACCGAAAGTCGGATCATCAAAATCGGAAATATTTGCGGTGGTTGCAACCATTGCGGCTATATTGCCACCGGCTGATTGGCCAAACAAGGCGATCTTCTCGGGATTAATTTTATATTCCCCGGCGTTAGCGCGAAGAAAACGGACAGCTGCTTTGGCATCCTGCACCGCAGCCGGAAAAGGCGCCTCGCCGGATAGACGGTAATCAATACTTACCAGGGCATATCCGGCATTCAAGAACGCTTTCCCGGTAGTTTCAAATACACCAGATTTATCTCCAAATTTAAAACCCCCGCCATGAATATTAATAACCACAGGAAATGGCCCGCTTCCAGCAGGTAAATAGACATCCAATTTCTTTGAGTTGGATCCTTCTTGGTAAGGGATATCCTTGAAAGTGGGAGAAACGGAGAAGGCGGCCGGTTTTCCCATGAGGATTCCTCCGCCAGGGCCAGAACAAGCCGATAAAATGACAGCAAGAGCAAGAGCAAGAGCAAGAGCAAGAGCAAAAAATAATACAAGTTTTGATATGCTTGTTGATTGTCGAATTTTCATTTCATATCTCCCATGATTTATTAGCAATTGTAATTCAGATATCCAGAAAATTATTGAGACCAAATAGCAATCTCAGGCATAATACATCTTTATTTGGGATCAAAAACCTTCACGATTTATGTGCAAGTTCTCCACAAAATCTTCACATCTTGCCGATAATATCATTATCAACAGGCAAGAAAACCTGAATAAAACTCTCATAGAAAGAGAAATAAAATGAACAAAATCTTACTAGGTATCGCAGTTGTTGCAGTTTTGGCTGTCGTGTTTGGAACAGCTGGGTTTGTATATGCTCAATCTCCCACCCCCGGCGTTCCGACGTCTGGCTATGGCATGGGTGGCGGACGTGGCCCACGTGGTGGCGGAATGATGGGTGCAAATGGTTCTGAAAGTCAGGATGGCATTATGCATGATGAAATGGTTGCCGCCTTTGCAGAGAAACTGGGCATTCCGGCCGCTGACCTGGAAGCCCGACTGGATAAAGGCGAAACAATGGCTCAGGTCGCATCCTCTAAAGGCTTAACTGTAGACCAGTTCAACACCATGATGATTGAAGCCAGAGCATTGGCTGTTGACCAGGCAGTCAAAGCCGGAAAACTGACCCAGGAACAAGCTGACTGGATGAAACAGCGCGGCGCTGGCATGAGCGGTGGTCGCGGTCGCGGCGCCGGCCAGGGTCAATTCAATAACCAGAACTGCATTTATCCTCAAGCCAATTCTTAAATAATGAATTTTCCGAAACAGACAGGGACGCCGTAAAGGCGTCCCTGTTTGTTTTATTCCCCTATTTCATGCAACTGATTAGTTTGGGTATGGGCGGTGATAGGAAAGGGAGAAATGAGTCGAAATTTTTTGAGAATGTCAAAACCTGAACGGGAAATAAAACTGCACCGGTAACAGGGCTGCTAAAGACAAACATAAGATCGTGCATGAAATTCTCATATCCGTAACCCAGAAAAATCTCTCAACAATTTATGAATCACCCCGAAGTTTTTCAACAGAAAATATTTGAAATAATGGCCAAAGTGGATAAAGCACAGCCAGCATTTTTACTTTTCCTACCTGGTGCGCAAATTCGGCAATTTCTGCAATTCCGCGCTCATGGTATGCACCTGTAAATTCCTTGCCGGTCAGTAAACGTCCAAATTTATAGAAAACATTCTCCGTTGGGCCGGAGATAATCAGCCGTCCACCGGGCTTGAGCAAGGCCATCAATTGATTAAAAATGGTGGACAGGTTGGTCACATGTTCCAGAACATCCAGGGCGGTGATCAAATCAAAAGAGTTGGGCGGGTAGTCTGGAAGAGGATGCTCGCGGCAATCGAAAACTTCAATGTGAGATGGGAAAGAGATATATTTTTGAATTCTTTCATACGGTTGTAGGTCAATATCCAATCCCAAAACATATTGGCTATGTTCAGCCAGATAAGGAAGGAGTATGCCGCTTCCACAGCCGAAATCGAGCGTCCGTTCATAAGGGATTTCTTGAACAATGTCGTTTATCGCAACCCGCAAACGTTGCCAGAAAAGCCAATTTATAAGAGGATTTGGATGAGCATAAGCTGGAAACCCGGCTTCATCCAACGATCGAAGCGGTGCATCAGCCAATACCTGCCGAATCGCATGCAGAAAAGTGGCTTTGTAAGTAAGGAACGAGGACTGAGAAATTTGAGACAAAGGCTTCTCCAAAATTATGGATTAGAAAGTGAAAATAATGGGGCCGAGGCAAAAGAATGAGACCATATCTGCGTGGCGCTGAACTTTCAAAGGATAATTTCTTATTGAATTCATTTGAACAAAAATAATACCATCTAATATGGTAATTTGTTTCTTTGTAAGAAATTCTTCTGTGTCAATTCGACACCATTTCAAGCAAGTCAGGTGCTATAATAATCGAAGAACTACGCGCCTATTGACATAAACGAATGGCGCGGTTGCAAAAATTCCATATTCGCTGTTTTCTGGCCAGGAAAAGGAAGCCTGCCATATGAAGCCTAAGCAGTTTTGGATTTTGTTTGCATTTATAGCCGTTGCTTTGGTTATATGTTTATCAACAGCAATTATTTACTTTGACCCGGGGGATACGACTGTCGAGATTACGGCTCTGGTAAAAGAGTTATCCGGGGGGGTTGAATTTGTGCGCGGCGCTGCCGAAAGGGTTGCGGCCTTTAGTGGATTAAAACTGCAAGACAAAGATCAGGTTTACACAGCCGACGACGGCCGCGTGCGTCTTGACCTATCTGATGGTACCATCACGCGCCTGGGGCCCAACACCTTGTTCGTCATGGGAAACGTAGAAGGTCAGGGCAATAGCCGGGTTTCCCATGTGTCTGTGTTCCTGGGTGAAATCTGGATCATTTTGAACGGCGGGGAAATGGATGTTGCTACGCCTTACGGTCTGGCGACCGTGCGCGGCTCCTTTATGCATGTGAAAATTGGACAGGATGTAGCCGAAACAGTGATCACTTGCTTGGAAGGCTCTTGCACGGTGGGCAACGAAGAGGGACAGGTGGATCTGGTGGCTGGGCTTGGGGCACGCATGACCAACCTGAAAGCGCCGCCAGAAGTAAAGCGGATGAGCCCGGAAGAGGTGCAAGAATGGGTTGAAAACGTCCCTGAAGCAGTGGAAATGCTGCCGCAGCTCACCGCCACGGTCGGCGCGCTGCCGGCTGTATTACCGACCGCCAGAGCGGGGATCCGGGACTGGTGCCCGGGGGCGCCAGGTTGGGTGCCGATCATCGCACGCACCGGAGATACGATTGCCAGTCTGGCGAATAAGCTGGGTATCAATCCCGGAGAACTAGCGCGTGCCAGTTGCATCGCGCTTGAGGTAGATTTGAGACCGGGGGCGGTCCTCTATGCGCCTTTCGACCTGTATGGCCCGACTCCCACGCCGTCTGTTACGCTCAGCCTGACGCCCTCAATCACTGCCACGCGTACCCAGACTGCCACGCGCACCTATACGCTGATTCCCTCTTCTACATCAACCGCCTTCCTTTTCCGGACATCCACACCAACGGTCAATATCACAGACTTACCATCTGTAACCACGACAGGAATTGCTACAATTACCCCCACGTTAATTACTATTGTTACCGCTTCGCGAACCCTGACACCAACCCAAATTTACACAGTTAGTTCTACGCCTACAAACATAACTCCTCCTTTGGTTGATTGCATCACACAAAGCCAGATATCGCTAGCCGAGTGCGATGCCCTGGTTGACATATATAACAGCACAAATGGTGGCACCTGGGCGGTAAAAACTGGTTGGTTGCAAGATAACCTACCGTGTTCCTGGTACGGTGTGTATTGTGCAAACAGCCATGTCACCATGTTGGCTTTAGGGTACAACGCATTAACTGGGACAATCCCCTCGACCATTGGTGATTTAGTTGGATTGCAGGTCCTGAATCTTTCAGAAAATCATATCAGCGGTATCATTCCCCCTGGAATAGGCAGTTTAACCAGCTTAACCTCCTTAAATCTTGAAGAAAACGACTTAAGCGGAAGTATCCCATCTGAAATAGGCAACCTTCCCCTTTTATTACACTTGGACCTTAGTAGAAACTGGAGTCTTGACGGGAATATTCCGACTACGATTGGAAATCTGACGAATTTGAGTGAATTAAATCTTTCCTATACAGGGATAACTGGTGGAATTCCGGCAGAAATCTGCAATCTTGCAAACCTGAAAAGTTTATACCTAAACGACATGTGGAATTTGAGTAATGGTCCCATTCCGGCAGCAATAGGTAGCCTGACCAACCTGCAAAATTTAAATTTAGGAGGTTCGCGCTTAACAGGCAGCATCCCCGCAGGCGTTTGGAACCTGACCAATTTATCTCATCTAAATCTTGCGTATAACAATTTGACCGGTAGTATTCCTTCTTCAATTGGCAGCTTACTAAACTTGGAAACATTAAATCTGAACAGCAACCAATTAGACGGGCCCATTCCGCCACAAATTAATAATCTCACTAATCTCTGGTATTTAGAATTCGGATACAACCAGTTATCCGGGGCTATTCCATCTGATTTGGGTAATATGGCTAATCTTAAGGTATTATCATTATCCAATAATAATTTGACGGGGATTATTCCAACTTCAATCGGGTCCCTGCCAAATTTATGGCATTTGGATCTACAGTTCAATACCCTGAGCGGCGATATTCCTGTTGAAATTGGCCGCATGACCGATCTGGAATACTTGAACCTGTCCAATAATACATTAACAGGGTTCATTCCAACCGGTATAGGCAACCTAGAAAACATGAAAGGCTTGTACCTGGGCAACAACAATCTGAGCGGACCCCTCCCAATCGAAATCACTAATCTGAATATACTTGATTATGTTCGGATGGGTGGGATAAATAACACCCTTCATTCCCTCACGGTTGACCCAACTATTCGCGGTTTTCTTACCGGCAAAGATGCAAATTGGACTTTCCCATAAAGAATGGAGTATTTTTGTCCTAATGTGTGGCTAGCACAGCCGTATTATCGCGGCAACATTAGTTGGGTAGTAATTTTAGAGCAAGTAAGTCAAGGCGCGTAAAGAGCCTTCGTAAGTTTATGCTATAATCTTAAGAGAACTACGCGCCCTCTGGCGCGGTTGCAAAAATTCCATATTCGCTGTTTTCTGGCCAGGAAAAGGAAGCC
>JBAWYZ010000009.1:0-21179 GCA_037143255.1 Leptolinea sp.
ATACCAGGTGGTTAGCGGCTCCAATAAGATCTTTTTTAAAAGGAGGTGGATTAATCATCTAATTGGTTTTCCAAGGTAATACAAATCGTATTGAACATATTTTTTTGAAGAGAAGGAATTCAATGATGAATAAAAAGTCCGTAAAAACTGTATTGATGTTCGTTGTGATGGCAACTATGTTGCTGTCGACTGTTCAGTGCGCCCCGGCGCCTGCTCCAGCGGCGCCTGCTGCACCCGCTGAAGCCGCCCCCGCTGCCCCAAAGGCAACTGATGCTCCTGCACCTGCTCCTACAGCAGAACCTGCTAAACCCGTTATGGTCGAAAAACCCTACGATGGTGTTGAGTTATCGTTTGCGTGCATGACTGACCAGTATGTTGCGACTTTCAGGTATTTGCTACCAAAGTTTACTGAAAAAACAGGCATTAAAGTTGCCATGGATGAACTGGGATATGTTGATCTCTATCAGAAACTAACCGCAGATTTTGTTGCCCACACAGCCCAGTATGACCTGATGACCACAGATATTGTTTGGTCCGGCCAATTTGCTGCCAACAAAAACACGCTGTTGTTAAGTGATCTGATTGAAGCCAACAAAGATACCCTAAAACCGGAAGATATTCCCGCAGTCATGTGGACTCAAGGTGAATATCTTGGCAAGCAGTATTCCTTCCCGCTGGGAGGATATGCCAACGTATTGAATTTCCGGAAAGACCTCTTTGAAGCCAAAGGCATCAAACCCCCAACAACCCAGGAAGAACTGTTCGATGCTGCTAAAGCTTTGAACGATCCTGCCAATGGCGTGAATGGTATTGCTTTGCTAGGCGCTGGCTCCGCTGGCGCACAGGATTACATGGCTTTCGTACAACAACATGGTGGAAGTATTCTCGATAAGGATGGCAAGGTCAAGGTAAATACACCAGAAAACGCGAAAACTCTTGATTTCTTTGCTTCCTTGTTCAAATATGCCCCAGACGGTAATGCAGATTACTGGTGGGATCAGCGCGAGACTGCTTTCCGTGAAGGCAAAGTTGCCATGATGGAAGGCTGGAGTATTGCTCGCAATGATTATGAAGATGCCACTATGTCCAAAGTTGTTGGCAAAGTTGATATCACCAAAGCTCCAGTTTCTGCCGGAATGACAGCCCAATATGGTTTTGGCGGTTGGGGAATTGGCATTAATGCTGACTCTGACAAGAAAAAACAGGAAGCTGCCTGGGAATTTATCAAATGGCTCGCTTCCCCGGATGTTCAAAAGGATTGGGTACTTCATCGCGGCCCACCCCTACGCCTGAGCACTATGAAAGATGCTGATGTCATCAAGGCTCTGCCCTGGATGCCAATGTTGGAAGAATCCTTCATTAAAGGCAATGGCGATTATCGTCCTCGCATCCCACAGTACAGTATTATTGAATCTGCACTGGGAACTTATGTCAATTCATTCCTGGTAGGTAAAGAAAAATCTGCCCAGGGAGCATTGGATAAAGCCCAGGCTCAGATTGAAAAAGACTGGAAATAACTGTTTTGCGTAAATAAGTATGTTTATTGGAAGGAATGCTTTGCTTGCAGGGCATTCCTTTCTAATTTGGTGAGGATGAAATTGATCAATCAATACACTGCAAAATACCGTCGCTTTATGATGGGAGAGGGCGCTTATTTTTGGCTGCTACTCCCCGTGTTTATATTTGTTGCTGCGATAGCAATATACCCATTGCTCTTTTCCCTTGGAATCAGTCTGTTTGAATATCGCCTGACAGACCCTGACCAGGTGAAAACATTTATTGGTCTTGCGAATTATGTAAAAGCATTCAATGACCCGGTTATTCTTGAATCCTTCCAATCTACATTTTTATTTGTAATTGGCACTGTTGTTATCGAAATTTCATTTGGACTTGGGTTGGCATTACTTCTTACGGCAGAAAACATAGTTTCACAATTTATTCGTTCATTTCTGCTTTTGCCAATGGCTTTACCCCCTCTGGTTATTGGTCTGGTTTGGAAAGCTTTGTATAACGTGGATTGGGGGATTATCCCTTTTTATGCAAAAATGTTGGGATTAAATCTTGGGCATGGACCTTTAGCTCAACCTGGTTGGGCATTACCAGCTGTTATCTTAGTCGATATTTGGGAATGGACACCGCTTTTGATGTTTATATTCCTGGCCGGGATCAAAAGTTTGCCGATTGAACCCTATGAAGCCGCGGTTGTAGATGGAGCGTCACGGTGGAAGAGCTTTATTTATTTGACTCTACCCCTCCTCAAGCCAACCTTTTTGGTTGCAATTTTATTGCGTACTATGCAATCTTTCAAAGTATTTGACATTATTTACGCAACCACTGCAGGTGGTCCGGGGCTTGAAACAACTGTATTGAATTTCCAGATTTATAAAGTTGGCATGATTTTCTTTGATATGGGTTACGCTTCCGCCTTGGCCAACATCTTACTATTTATCGTCGTTATTCTTGCAGTTATTTACGTTCTTGTTCTTGAACGTCAACAGCTTTAAGCACAGGCAAAAATGTATAAAAAAAGTAAACTCGAAAAAATTATCCTAGGGATTGTTACATTTCTGGTATTTGCCTTTTTCATGATCCCCATTTACTGGTTGGTCATAACATCTTTTAAGTATGGACGGGATGCATTCACCCTTCCCCCTCAGTGGATATTCTTCCCGGCAACGCTTCATAATTATACGGATGCATTGCAAAATTCTAAAAGTTTAATGTATATCAAGAACAGTTTGATCGTCACATCCCTGACAACTGTATTGTCTCTGGCGCTTG
Organism: Leptolinea sp.; assembly: GCA_037143255.1. GTDB lineage: Bacteria > Chloroflexota > Anaerolineae > Anaerolineales > Anaerolineaceae > Leptolinea. The sequence goes on from JBAWYZ010000009.1 coordinate 2,782, forward strand.
GTGTTCCTGCAGGGTATGCTATTGCTCGAACAAAATGGAAATTATTGAATTCGTCTTCCTTTTTCTTTCTGATTCTTTTAATGGTTCCACCAACTGCCACGTTGATTCCATATTATCTGATTATGCGCGATCTGCATTTGTTGGGATCCTATTGGGCATTAATTCTTCTTAACACAGCATTTGATGCATCATTTGTAGTTTGGATGATGCGTAGTTATTTTAAAGATGTGCCAATTGAAATGGAAGAAGCCGCGCTGGTGGATGGCGCATCCCATTTCACAGCCTTTTTCAGAATCGCGTTGCCTTTATCCGTCCCAGGCATCATTTCCTCCGCCTTGTATTGTATTATCTACAGTTGGAATGACTTTATCTTTGCTTTGATGTTAACTTCCCCCAAGACGAAAACCATTCCGCTTGGAATTCTTTCTTCCTTCAGTGCGGTGGATGTCAGTTGGGGGCAGATGACTACTCTTTCAGTTCTTGCAATAATCCCGGCTGTAATCATCTCCTTGTTTCTGAACCGCTATTTTGTCCAGGGACTGACGATGGGTGCGACGAAAGGCTGATGTCAGAACCTATGAGTGAATTGGTTTGTTTTAATGATGCGATTATCCTGGCCGGGGATGATCTTCAAGTGATCATTGGTCAATCCCTTTTGGTAAAGGGAGGTCGGATTGTCCGAATAGGTGAGCCTGATTTATCTGCTAGCCAGGTCTCATTGGGCAATAAAATCCTCTGCCCCATGTTTATCAATGCTCATATTCATATCGGTGATACTGGCGCAAAAGAATTGGGTATCGGGTTACCTTTAGAAAAAGCAGTTATCCCGCCTGATGGATTGAAACATCGCTTTTTGCAGTCTGTTTCCGGAACCGAAGCACACATTAATATGATGCGAGATGGCTTGCTTGAATTGCTCCATAATGGCATTATTGCAATGGCTGATTTCCGTGAGCAGGGGCTACCTGGAGTTCGCGCTTTACGCCAGGCCGCAAAAGACCTGCCCTTACATGTAATCGCTTTGGGTAGAATGGATGAATCTGGCGCTGATGAACAAATCGAAGCTGAGGCGCATCTTTTACTGCAAGAAGCAGATGGGCTCGGCATCCGGGATATCGAATCCTATCCATCTGAACTGATGAAACGCTTGCGAAAGAGTTATCCCAATAAAATATTTGCCGCTCACGCCGCCGAAAATATCAATTCTGAGATGAAATCTCGGAACCGGACAGGTATGGGGCAAACAGCTCGTCTGTTGGAATGGCAGCCGGATTTCCTTGTGCATCTGATACATGTGCTGCCGGATGAACTGCAACGCCTTTCTGATGCTGGAATTATCGCCGTCGCCTGCCCAAGGTGTAATGGGATTTTGGGTAGTGGTCAACCCAAACTGGCTGAATGGTCGAAATGCGGGCTGCATTTTGCATTGGGAACAGATAACGTAATGTTTAGCTCGCCTGATATGATGCGAGAGATGGATTATGCTTCACGCATGGTTCGGGGACAGGAACAAGATGCCGCCGCCCTGGAGCCCCGCTTATTATTGCAAGCAGCCACGATTGAGGGAGCGCGTGCTTTACGGCTGGAAAAAGAATTGGGCAGCCTTTCTCCCGGCAAGGAGTCCAGTTTTATTGCTTTTGATCTTGAAAGTCCCAATTTAAAATACCAACAAAATGTGATCAGTGGCATTGTGCACCGGGCGACTCCGGCGGATATTGCCGGAATTTATGTAAAAGGAGCAAGAATTCCTGATTTAATCCAATAATCATCTTCGAAATGCTTCAGGAAAGCATTTCACTTGTTACCAAATAATTTGTTTTAGCGAAACCAAATAGTTTGAAGTAAATGGAGACAGATCTGATGATAGAAAACGATATGCGTGTAATGTGGTGTGAAAAACCAAACGAGGTTGAACTTCGTCGAGTTCCAATTTATGAACCGGCAGAGGATGAAGTACTGATTAAAGTCGCTTATGCGGCGATATGCCCATGGGATGTGCGAGCTTTTTCAGGACTTTCAGCATCCGTTGCTTTTCCGCGTGTTCTTTGTCACGAAGTGTCCGGTACCGTTGCTGCAGTAGGCAAAAAAGTAAATAGATTTGAAATCGGTCAACGGGTTGTTCCGGATATGATCGTCAAATGCGGTGTTTGTCCTGCCTGTCGCAGAGGATTAGGAAACCGCTGCCGCCATCCAGTTTTTCAGCAATTCCGCGGAGGATTTGGAGATTATGTTTGCCTGCCGGAAAAAAATATTTTCCCGATAAAAGATACGACAAGTCTGAAAGCAGCAGCAATTACCGAACCTTTAGCCTGTGTCACTCGCGCACAAACCCTATTTGAAATCTACCCCGGGCAAATTGAACTGGTAGTCGGGGCAGGGCCGATTGGTTTGATGCACATGCAGGTTGCACGTGCTTTTGGCGCTCAGGTAATCGTATCAGATCCAATCAACGAGCGGCTGGTCAAAGCGAAAGAGATGGGCGCCCATTGGGTAATCAACCCAACGGAAACAGACTTGCCGGCAATGATTAAAGATATCAGTGATAATTGGGGCGCGGATAGAATCGTCGTAACCGTTGGCTCGACCCGGCTGGTTGAGCAAACCATTCCAATGTTGGCGCCGGGCGGAAAATTGAATATTTTTGCAGGTATCTACCCTAAGGATGAATTGCATATTGATCCCAATATCATCCATTACGGTGAATTCTCTATCACCGGATCAGCGGATAGTACCCAGAAAGATATGTTTAATGCCCTTTCATTTATTGAAAGTGGTCAGGTAAAAACCGAAGAACTGATCAGCCATGTTTTTCCATTGGAAGAACTGGCCAAAGGCTTTGAAACCGTGAAAAATCGGGTCGGATTGAAAGTGATAGTGGAAGTCAACGGCGGAAAATAGTGGCAGATTTGGAATCTTGCATCCTAGCTGTGGATATTGGCACTTCCTCTTTGAAGGGGGTTGTTTATGATTGCCTGGGCGGAGTGGTAGCTTCTGTTACACACCGCTACCCGGCCATACCTCAACCCCAACAGCTTGGTTGGGCGGAAACCGATCCACACATTTGGTGGGAAGCTTTACTAGTGGTTATTTCACAGTTAAAGCAAACCCGCAATGATTTTTACCATCTAAAAGTAATGATATTAACCGGGCAGATGCATACTGCTGTTCTGCTCGATCAACAGGGAAATGTGCTGCCGCCAACCATACTCTGGTTGGATCGACGCGCTGCCAATGAAACCGTTGAACTTCAGAAGGCCTTTCAACTGCCTGCCTATCATTTAAATTCGACCTATACATTGCCAAAATTGGTTTGGCTTGCCCGTAACCAGCCTGATGTAATCAAGAAAGCCCGGCATTTATTGTGGCCAAAGGATTACATCCGCTACCTACTCACAGGCGAGATTTGTACAGATTTCACGGAAGCCGGTGGTGCGGCTCTGCTTGACTGGGATCGCATGGACTGGGCCAAAGAACGCCTTGAATGGGCAGGTATTTCTCCCTCCATCCTACCTCCTTTACGCCAACCAACAGACCTGGCAGGTAAATTGCGGCCTGAGATTGCAAAGCAATTGGGTATCAACCCGGATACAAAAGTGTTGGTCGGTGTTGGGGATGTACTTGCCCTGGTTACGGCTGCTCCCTCGACAATTGGGCAAGTCACCTGTTCCGTAGGTTCTTCATCTATGGTTTTTTATCCATTGGCGTCAGGGCAAAACTGCACCGATTCCCAAAGTCGAATTTACAATTATCCCTTGTTACCATATCGCCTTTTTGGAGGGGTATCTTCAACTAGTGGGGCATCAATAACATGGGCTGCCAAAACATTTTTTGGTGATTTGCCATTTAGTGAAGCTATTGATCTGGCTTTGCAAGTATCCCCCGGAGCAGGCGGGTTATTTTTTCTGCCTTTTCTTTCCGGAGAGCGTAGCCCTTTTTGGAATGATGCATTACGGGGTTCTTTTTATGGGTTGACACTCAACCACGACCGCAATGATATGCTGCGTTCCGTGTTGGAAGGAGTTACATTCAGTCTCCGCTACCTTCTTGATATTTTTATCCAAAACGGGGTGAGCATAAATAAAATTGCTCTGGCTGGCGGCGCAACAACCATCCCCGGATTGCCACAAATAATCGCCAATGTCTGCCAGTATCCGGTGGCAATTTACTCTGGACAAGAAACAGTCACTCAAGGATTGTACGCATACGCCTGCCAGGTATTGGAACCAAACGTAACATTTGAACAAGCCCTCCAGCGTACTTTCCAACAACCGCCTGAACTTACCAAGCCAGAACTGGAAACTGGCGAAATCTACAACCTTATTTATTACCAGTACAGCCAGTTGGCAGAATTTGCCAATGGAGTGCTGAAATAAAAGATTTGAGTTATTTATCCAATTCTATTGTTTAAGGAGTTTATTATGGTCGGAAAAGCAAGACGTTTGAATCGTATTCTAGTAGGAGAAAAGAAGCGTTGCTTACTTTCCCCTTTGGATCATGCCGGTTGGCTCGGCCCCGTTAAAGGGCTGGATCGCCCCAGGTGGATTGTGGAACAGGTGGTAGCCGGTGGGGCCAATGCCATACTGGCCGGCCCGGGTTTCATTCGGGCTACTGCAGCCAGCATCCCCGCTAGCATGGGAATCGTTCTTCGCCTAAGCATTACTGCCGGGTTGAGCAAACAAGGCACGCAAGAAACCCCCATAGCCTCGTTAGAAACAGCTTTGCAATTGGATGCAGATGCAGTAGCCGTTTCTGTCTTCTTTGGCCGAGAAGGTGATATTGAAATCTATTCTTACCTGGCGGATCTGGTTCAAGCCTGCAGCGCTTATGATATGCCGGTTATTGCTGAGATGATGCCTCCGGAGGATCGCAGCTTTAAAGCAGATGCTATTGCGCACGCTGCCCGTATTGGAATGGAGATCGGCGCTGATATTATTAAGACCAATTATTGTGGGAAAGTGGAAGAATTTCGAAAGGTGGTCGAATCAGTACCGATTCCGATCATCGTTGCCGGAGGACCAAAACAGGCCAACGAGCCTTCAGTAGCCAGTTTCACGCGCGATGCAATAGCAGGTGGCGCAGTCGGAGTCGCCATTGGTCGGCGTGTATGGCAATCTGACAACCCCTGTGAAGTTACCCGCGAGATATATAAGGCATTGAACGAAGGGTAAACATCGAATTAGATAATTGCTAACTGCGGCGCTTGTTGATTTTCAATCCATCAAGCGCCGCAGTTTTATTATTACTACAAGTTATTCGATTGGTTAGCCCCAGTCCGCAAAGGCGTCCACGACTGGTTTAATGTCATCCATCATTGGAAAGAGGATCGGACAGGTTACGCCCGCATCAATATATTCTTTTACTTTAGCGCGGCATTCCTGCGTAGTTCCTACTGCCATCAGGTTGCGTACAACCTCATCCGGAATGACTTTACTGGTGCGGATGTAATCTTCTTCGGTGGCAGGCCAGCTCATCATGGACTGCACCTTTTCGAGTAGCTCTTCGCTGACGTTACTGGCTTTCATAATGTGCGGTTCTGTCGCCAGGTAATACGCAACTAACTTTTTGCCCTCAGCCATGGCAGCCTTGGGATCTTTATCTGAAAGGCAGCAAACAAGCAATTCAGGGCGGTCGATATCTGCCAGAGTTTTCCCGACTTTTTTGGCGCCTTTTTCGACCAGTTCGACAGCATGTTTAATGTAATCTACAGACACCACATAATTGAGCACGACCCCGTCGCAAATTTCCCCGGACATCTCCAGCATCTTATCACCTGTCGCGCCGATGTAAATGGGAATGTCGCGTGGGCTGGTATCGCCAAAGGTTACATCCAGTCGGATGCGATCGAAATTGACAAAATCACCTTTATAGGAAACTTCTTGCATGGTGAACAATTGGCGCATAGCTTCAACATGTTCGCGCATCGCGGTAAGCGGTTTTACCCGATTTACGCCAACCCGGGCAGCAATCGGTTCCCACCAGGCGCCGATGCCCAACATTACCCGGCCGCGGCCGTCAACTTTACCGCCCAATTCCCACATGGTGCTCCAGGTGGCTGCAATTGCAGCAGGGTTGCGCGTCCAAATCGGTAAAACACCGGAACCAAAGCGCATCCGTTTAGTATTTGTTAATAAAGCGCTCATCATTACTATGCAATCCCGCGCAAAGCGGGTGTCGGCTTGCCAAATCTCGCTAAATCCGCGTTCTTCGGCATATTTAGCAATTTCTATTTCGTACGGGATGGGATGCTTATCTTGCAAGTATAAAGCCATTCGTTGAGTCATACTATTTCTCCTTAAGATATTTAGATAAATCTACATCCGGGTAGCGAATGCGCTCCCCATAATCACGCCGGTCGGGCTTATAAGTGGCGTCAATGCCGATTTTGGTCTGCACTCCTCGCGCATCAGCGGTTGGATCCATTTCGTGGCCTTGCGCGCCGGGGATGAGAAAGGTGTCTAGTGACCAGTCTACCCTATTTGTCAGCGCCCAAAGCACATCGGCAGGATCGTAGATATTTACATCCTCATCAACCACGATTACTTTGGCGATGTTGACATGAGCCGTAAAAGCTGCCATGCAGACATTTTTGGGTTCGCCAGGATTGCTCTTTTTAATTTGAACGATGGCAGCAAAACCGTTTCCATAAGGGGGTATATGTAAACCAGTCACCCCTTTGCTCACGTGCCGTACAAATTGCATCAATAATGGCTCGCGCGGTAACACATTGCCAATATAAATATGCTCTGCCCATCCTGGAACGATGGTCTGATAGATTGGTTTATTTCGATAACAAATTGCCGTTACTTCAAAGGTAGGGCTTTCCCATAATTCTCCATAATATCCATGAAATTCTGCCAGCGGACCTTCTTTCTGGCGAATAAAGGGCGGTAAATACCCTTCAATTACAATTTCGGCTTCAGTAGGGATATCCAAATCCACGGTGATCCCTTTAGAAGTCAATATTGGTTCTCCACGAATGGCGCCGGCGATCTTTAACTCGTCATCATCATAGCGGCAGCCAGCAGCAATCATGATTGCCGGGTCCAATCCAATAGCGATAGCAATCTGCAAAGGCTCATTTTTATCCTGATGATTCTTGTAGAATTGCATAACATGCCGCCATTCATTAACATTGAAACCAAAAGTATGCGGACCAAGTACCTGCATTCGATTGTATGACAGATTTCCTCGTCCACTGTTTGGATCACGGCTAATTGTCACACCGCCGGTAATAAAGGGGCCTCCATCATGGGCGCCATGTGTTGGGATGGGTAACTTACGGATGTCGACATCTTTCCCGCGAAGGATGTTTTGTTTCCAAAGAGCTTCTCCGCCGGGACAAGCGGCGATCCCGTTTTTAGGGTCAATGGCGAATCCCATCCGGTCGCTAACTTCGGCGGGCGTGCAATTCAACGCAAGGGCTGCTTCATTTTGATTTACTACCGCATTGGAAAAAATTGGCCATTCTGATTCGGAAGGCTGATCAAACAGCACACCACCGCCGCCTCGGCGTGCCAGGGTAGCGGCTACATTCGCCAATTCATGTACTAAAGAAACTGATTTGTTTACGCGGGTTAACTGCCCAACTAATTCCAAAGCAAGAATATAATCTCGCAAACTGTTGATTTTTGTCATTGATTACCTATCCCATTTCTTGGAAACTCGATTAGAAATACGGTTTTAATCATATTATCCACCAAATATATCAATATATCAGTCCCATGCCAGTTTCTTGCGTAAGTTGAGAGCTGCCTGTTCACATTCTTTCAATAATGCACTTTCATCAAAGCCCTGTATCTTTTTTTGAAGCATCAATACATTGCCATCCACAATCACTGTATCTACATCATTGCCATGACAGGACAACGCAAGGGCAGAATCAATATTGTGGACAGGTGTGGCATTCACGTTTCGCAAATTCACCAAAATTAGATCAGCCGGTTCGCCCTTCGATAGAGTTTTACCGGCTGTCGCCATTTCCACGACATCAGTAGGTGACAATTGCGTCGGATCCAATTCCCGAAGGTGCGCCAGACATAGCGCGGTTTTCATATTCTCAAAACAATCCTGGTTATCATTGCTGGCAGGCCCATCTGTACCCAGTCGAATCCGAATACCCATTTGCTGCATTTCGTAAACAGGCGCGAACCCCGAGCCAAGCACAGCATTGGAGACCGGGCAGTGAATGACCAGGGCATCTCGTTTTTTCGAAAGGAGCATTTCTTCTTTATCCACCCAGACGGCATGCACGATGTGCGAATCTGGGCCCAGAATACCCAGCGAATCCAACCAGGAAACCGGGCGCATCCCATTAGAATCCAGCGTCATTTTAACTTCTTCATTGGTTTCTGAAACATGAATATGGGTGGCGCTTCCATAACGTTGGGCTAAAGCATGGGTTCTTTGTAGAGTTTCTGCTGTTGCCCGCCAGGGCACAAGTGGGCCGCTCGAGATTTGGATCAGCTTATGAGTCTGGTATCGTTCAAAAAGAGTTTCCAGCTCATTGAGAATATTTATTGGACTTTCAGCATTAGAGCCAGTATCTGCCCAGGCACGGGCGAGAGTCAGATGTATTCCACACTGTTCTGCCGCTGAACAAACTGTAAGAGAATAATCCTGCGTTTTGGTGATTTTTTGATGATCCACAACATGAGTTGCCCCACAGCGCAGGTTTTCCACCATTCCAAGCAGAGCTGCCAGGTGTAATTCCTCAATATTCATTGCCCCTTGCAGCGGCCAGATTAGTTCCTTTAACCAGCGCATCAAAGGGCGTCCACCTGACAACCCCCGCATGAAAGTTTGCGAAAGATGGGTGTGGGCATTGGTCAGTCCGGGTAATACGGCCATACCATCTGCAGAGATAACCTGCCTGGCTGAACGATAAATTTCGGGAGATGCTGCTCCTGTTTCAAGCGCGGTTATTTTTCCGGCCTCGATGGTAAGATAGCCCTTTTCGCTCCATCCAGCGGGTGTCAGCATTTTGCCGTTTTCAACCAGAATATCTAGCATATTTTTTTTGACCTTTGCAAAAATATTTTACCTGTGACAAAATATTTAGACCAGGCTTCTTCCACCATCGACAAAATATACACCGCCAGTGAGGAATTCATTGGTGATTAAAAATTCTGCCAGGCGAGCAACATCTTGTGGCTCACCTATCCGACCCAGTACAGACTTTTCAGTTGCCCATTTGATTTTTTCTGGAGATGGGTTCTCTGGTAGTAAAACTGTGCCCGGGGCGATGGCATTGACGCGTATATACGGGCTTAATTCTAATGCCAGATATTTGGTTAATGAAACTAATCCAGCTTTACTGGCAGCGTGATGAGCATATCCGCTCCACACCTGGAAGGCAGACAAATCGGTAATATTGATGATTACCCCTTTTTTCTGTGCCAGCATGTGCGGCGCTACGGCTTGCGAAGCCAGGAAAGGCCCTTTTAGATTAACATCCATAGCCAGATCCCATTGTGCTTCGGTGATGTCCAGGAATGGAGATTTCAGCCAGATTGCGGCGTTATTAATTAGTACATCCACATGGCCTAACTTTTTCACTGTTTCTTCAACCAGGCGTTTTACCTGCGAAGCATCGCGCACCTCGGTTTTTGTGGCCAGGGATTTTACCCCGGCTGCTTCAATCTCTGTTTGAGTTTGCTGCCAGGGTTCATTGTCTAAATAATAGCTGAAAGAAATATTGGCGCCTTGTTGAGCGAGATAAACGGCAACTTCATGCCCCACCCGCGACGCAGCGCCTGTTATTAAAATGACAGAATCTTTAATTTCCATATATGTCCTTTCAATTTACAAAATGGTCAGGTTTTCAATATTGCTGACCTGATTCACCCATAATAATCAATTCATTTATCAAAGCCCAGCAAGGCACATCGTTCAATCAGTGTTTTTATGCGCTGAAGGAAACGGGCCGCCGGAGCCCCGTCCACCAACCGGTGATCAAAAGACAGGCTAAGCGCCATCATTTCCTTTAAGACTATTTGTCCATTCACTCCTACTGGTCTGGAAATAATTCGCCCCACTCCCAGAATGGCACATTCAGGTGGGTTAATGATGGGCGTAAAAGCATCAATTTCATACATGCCCAGGTTGGTGATAGTAAATGTGCCCCCACAAATCTCGCTCGGAATGCTGCGTCCTTCAATAGCATGTTGTGAAATCAATTGGATTTCATCCTGAATCTCAAAGATCGATTTACGGTCAGCATTCTGCAGTACAGGCACCATCAAGCCGCGTTCAGTATCAACGGCCACACCAATATTGATATCCGGCATGGTTTGAATCCCCATGGGAAAAAGTTGTACATTAATGTAAGGATGTTCCAGTAAAGCTTTGGATACCAATTTAACCAGGAGAGCATTGTAAGAAAGTTTCAAATTCCATTCTGCCTGCGCCTGCTGGCGGAAAGCAACAAGCGCTGTTGCGTCGGCGTCCGTTGTAAGCGTAACCTGTGGTCGTTCAATCCAACTACTGGATAAGCGTTTTGCGATGACTGAACGCAATCCAGTTAGCGCTGCAAGCCCGGAATCAGATTCTGTCTGTGAAGATAACGCTGTTGATGTCTCAATATCCCGCCGCATAACCTGACCGCGCGGGCCGCTGCCATTGACAGAAGCCAGATCAACACCTGTTTCGCGGGCAACTTTCTGTGCCAAAGGCGTGGCTCTAATAGGTGTTCTCGTTACCTGTGTTTCTTGTAAATCGCCAGCAACAATCATGTTTCGCGGACCGCTCCCTTGGATGCGCTCCAGCGAAATTCCCTGCTGCCGGGCCAGGTTTCGCGCCTTAGGTGTAGCACAAATCTCTCTGGCGCCAGTTTCCATTTCTACTGCTACGGATAATTCAACCCGTTCTTTACGCTGTGGTAAAGTAGAAGGTAGCTCCACTTTTTCAACTATATGCTGGTTTGTGGTTTTGCCCCCTTCCAATATTGCTATCGGGGAAAGAATAGTTGCTACTTGACCTTCAGCTACCAGGATATGTAAACGCCCGCTGGCAGGAGATTCAATCTCAAGGGTAGCTTTTTCTTCTTCCAATACAAACAGAGCTTCACCCTCTTCAACCCACGCGCCTTCCGGTTTCAACCACTCTTTAATTGTCGCCTCAATCATTGTTAAACCCAATCGAGGCATGACCACTTGAAATGTTGTTGATCCATCATTCATGGCGATTTCTTTCTATACGCACAATACTTAGTGAAATCAAATTATTTTTCTCGCGGCAGAAGTTTCATAAAAGTCTTCTGCCAAAAAGGATAGCTACTTAATCTTCAAGAAACGGACAGCGTTTAGAATATCCGCTGTGCCGGGTAGCACATAATTCTCCAGCTCAGGACTATAGGGCAATGGCACATTCTTAGCAGCCACCCGCATAATAGGACCATCAAGATATTCCAAAGCTTCTTCCGCAAGTACGGCCGCAATTTCTGCTCCCGGACCAGCTCGTTTATGCGCCTCATGCACAATTACCACCCGGCCAGTCTTTTTGACCGATTGGATCAAAGTATCCTTATCAAGCGGCACCAATGTGCGAGGATCAATCACCTCGGCCTGAATGCCCTCTTTTTCCAACAATTCGGCTGCTTCCAAAGCCTTTAGTAACATCAAACCGATGGCAATAATCGTTACATCTTTTCCCTGACGCGCAATAGCTGCCTGTCCAAATGGCACCATAAAATCCGGGTCTTCGGGTACAGGACCTTTTATTCCATACAACATCTTATGTTCAAAGAAAAGCACCGGGTCTTCGCCACGCAAAGCTGTTTTAAGCAAGCCTTTGGCATCTGCCGGAGTAGCTGGGACGACAATCTTAAGTCCCGGAATATTCATAAACCAGGATTCACCACTTTGCGAGTGCTGAGCCCCCGATGAACCCGGCGCACCGCTAGTAACACGGATAGTTAAAGGAACGTTGGCTTTTCCACCACTCATAAAACGCGCCTTGGCAACCTGATTAACAATTTGATCACCAGCACACATTAAAAAGTCGCCAAACATAATTTCAGCGATTGGGCGCATGCCAGTCATAGCCGCGCCAAGCGCGCTGCCAATGATTGCAATTTCACTAATTGCGGTATCGCGAATCCGCGCTTCACCAAATTCCTGTAACATATCGTGAGAAACGCCCCATACACCACCAAAAGTGCCCACATCTTCACCCATCAGAAACACATTGGGATCACGGCGCATTTCCTCACACATAGCTTCATGGATTGCCTCAGAAAAAGATAATTCACGCATGGTTTTCTCCTAAAATACCAATCCGTTATGAGTATCTGCATAAACTCCAGCAAGTGCATCTTTAAGTTCTGGTCTTGGAGCGGTAGCCGCAAAATTCACCGCTTCATTTAGCTGCATGATGACACTGCCCTCAATTTCTTCCAAATCTCCGTCACTAAATACACCAGACCTAACTAATTTCTTTCGGAAAGCCGGAATGGGATCTTTTAGTTTCCAGGATTCTATTTCTTCGACTGACCGATAGACCTGGGGATCGCCTTCGTAGTGACCCCGTTGGCGGTACGTTTTTGCTTCGATAAAAGTTGGCCCTTCACCGGATCTCGCCCGCTCGGCAGCTTTGCAAGTGGCATCATAAACGGCCAAAACATCGTTGCCGTCCACAATAACTCCCGGGAAGCCATAGCTTGATGCCCGGATGGACAGGTCCTTTACGGCTGCCTGTTTCGATTGCGGGGTACCTTCACCATATAAGTTGTTCTCACAGAAAAAGATGACCGGCAGTTTCCACACACCAGCTTCGTTAGCCGCCTCATGGAAAGCGCCTTCATTGGTAGCGCCATCCCCAAAAAAGGCCAGAGCTACTTGCGGTTGCTTGCGGATGGAAAAAGCTAATGCTGCTCCAACCGCAATCGGAATTCCACCCCCCACAATTCCATTAGCGCCTAATATACCCAGGTTATAATCTGAAATATGCAATGAACCACCGCGTCCCAGGCAATATCCCGGCGAGCGGGCGGCCAGTTCAGCCATCATATAACGGGGATCCCCCCCTTTGCCAATCAAGTGCCCGTGGCCGCGATGGGTGCTAGCAATCATATCTCCTGGTTTTAGCGCCAGACAAGCACCAACGGCGGTTGCTTCTTGCCCTACACAAGAGTGGATAAAACCAGGGATTAACCCACCCCGACGTTCAGCAATTGCGCGCAGTTCAAATTCACGCACCAGATTTATCAGGCGGAACATCTCCGCCAGTAATTCCCTGGGGTATTGCTGGGTCAGGTTTTCGAACTCTTGACTACCTTTTTCTGCCATATATTTCCTCAATTCATTTATTTCAAAAGATTAAGTATTCCCATTTTCTTATTCGAGAAGCGAAAAACAATTTTAGCTTTGTCAATTGAAACGTGCGGAAAATTTTGAAACAAACTACTTTTCTACTAAAATTGCCTATTCTGGATGCCAGTCCTTAAAATTGCTTGGGCATTCAACGCAAGATTGATTAACTTTGTTCAGTCACATTTTTGAGTTTGTGTTTTTAACCAGATTAGAGAAATTTTGAGAAAAATACATTTTTCTTTGCAACAAGGCTAATGACCGTACTCCCGTGTTACCATCAAATACCTTATCGGATTCTCCGTTTTGAAAAAGATTTTGGAAGTTGTGAATAATGAAAATATTTTGACCCTGGGGAATTTAGCGTTAAGTATTACTTAACATAAGTATAGCAAAATGATATGTGAATGTCAAGCCAAAATTACTAATTATTTTATTCTCTAAGGCGGCGATTTCCATTCTTTAAATTTGGCATATTCCAGGTTGAATTGCAGAAATATCTTGCCAATCAAATAATCGATCATATCCTCAATTGATTGTGGATGATGATAAAAAGTCAACATAGGGGGCAGAATCACACATCCCACTTCAGAAGCGGTATTCAAGTTACGTAAATGGATGCGGTTAAGTGGTATTTCGCGCGGCACTAACACGACCTTGCGTCCTTCTTTCAAACAAACATCGGCTGCCCGTTGAATCAGATTGCCATCATTCCCGCTGGCAATAGCGGCCAACGTTCGCATACTACACGGAATCACGATCATTCCATCGGTTTTAAAGGATCCACTGGCAATTGCAGCGCTCATTTTGTCATCTGCATAGGAAACATTAGCCAATGCGATCACATCTGCCACAGAATAAGCTGTTTCCAAATGTAGTGTTTCATAGGCATGTTTGCTAATCACAAGATGAGTTTCGCAAACCGAAACTGTCTGTAACGCCCTAAGCAGTTCGATCCCTAATACCGCACCGCTTGCTCCCGTAATGCCAACGATCAGTTTCATTTTTCTCCGAAAATTTCTGATATGATTAAGTGATGCTTTACAAGAAAAATCTATATTAAGTTCAGATCAATTTTACACCTTTGCCGCTTTCCCAGGATAAATTCCCCAATTAAATATTTTAAGTTCTTAGAGTGATAAATGGAGAGAATAACATGCAAACTTATGATGTCATCATAATCGGTGGAGGATTTTTAGGTTTATCCAGCGCATATCAACTTGCAAAGATGGGTGTTCGCACGCTTCTTTTGGAGTCAGGTGATATTGGCGGTGGAACTTCAGCCTCCTGCGCCGGAAGAGCTCAAGTTTGCGAAGGGCATCTGGACCCCTTGAATATTAAACTAATTCGAGATGGACTACTAAAACACGAATCCCTGGAAGATGAATTAGGCGAATCTTATGATTGGCGCAGAATCGGTATTTTTTTATTGATTAGAAATGCAGACCTTTGGAAGCGCTGGCAAGAACGTTCTTCGATTTTGACTCCGGCTGGCATTCCAACCGAAGTCGTTGATCGGGAGGCGTTGCAAAAAGCTGAACCAAATATGAATACGGCCGGCCTATTAGGGGCTGCCTATTCGTTGGAAGGTTCATTGAATCCGTTAAAGTTTTCCCATGCGTATTCGAGGGCAGCTCAGCGCTATGGAGCGGAAATTCGAGGAAATTCTGAAGTAATTGCATTGGAAGTGAAAAATCGCCGTGTGACAGCGGTCAGGACCGAAAATGATACTTTTTACAGTGATAAAGTAGCCATAATGGCTGGAGCCTGGGTACCCAACATCACTCGCCTGGCCGGAGTTGAAGTGCCTATTCGACATACCCATGCTGAGGCTCTGGTAACTGAACGAATTCCTTCGATGATATTTAACAATATTGAATTATCTGACTTTTATGAGACCATCCATGGTAAAGCAAAAGCCGTTGCCGTAGGTGTACATCCAAATCTCAACGGCTCACTGGATGTTACCGAAGCAATTACCAGAACAACGGAATTGCACAAACGGGTTAGCGCCTGGGGATTAACTGCTCTGGCAGATGATTTGGTTAAATTATTTCCTTTTTTGGCAAAAGTAAGGGTGGTTAGAAGTTGGGGTAGACCGACTTCTTTTACCCCTGACGAAGAGCCATTAGTTGGCTGGGTTCCCCAGCTAGATAACATGTATGTTGCAACAAGTCTGGTCGAGACAATCACCACGGTGCCTTTGCTGAGTGAATGGATGGCTATGATGATCCAGGGGCAAATACCCCCAGTTTCAATGGAAGCCTATTCGCCTTCCCGCTTTGCAAATGGGTGGACTTGGCGTTAAATTCAAAATGATTAAGCTCTGTAAAATACTACTTGACAGTTATCGAGAATAATCTGATAATAGTTGTTAAGTGTGGTTTAATATCCTCCAATTTTAGATTTTCCAGGGTAATTTCTTCTAGCGCCATCATTCATTAAACAATTTACTAATTCATATTGAATAAAGAGGAGAAATAAAAATGGAATTTACCGGATATCTTGATTTTTGGTTCAATGATCGACCTTTGATTGAGCGGGTTGAACCATTTTCAAAAATGGGAATCAAACGTCTGGACATATGGTGTTGGCGTTTAGTTAACATGGCCGACCTGTCTGCAGAGTGCAAACAGCATGGCAGTATTATCAACTCTACTTTTGATGAATCTATGGGCTCATTGGCTGACCCCGGAGATAATGAACTTACCCTTCGCACGTGGGCAGAGAGCCTCGAAATGGCTGAACGCTTCGGGGTTGAGCATCTGTTCATTTTCTCGAATCAAATAGACATTATTGAGGGCAAAGAGTGGACACGCCGCCTTTCGCGGAATGTGCCCGAGGCGGTACAATACGCCAATTTACTCAGTCAGACAGAGAAAATCCTTAAGTTGGTTGAGCAAACAAAAGTGGAAGTGTGGGTAGAAGCTTTAAATACATTCCCAATTCAGGGGGATGTTTTGGTGCATAATCATGACCTGGCTGCGGATTGGGTTCGCCGGATGGATCATCCTCAGTTCCGGCTGGCGTTTGATTGTTATCATCAGCAGCGTACAGCCGGAAATCTTATGGATGGGTTGGAAGCCTATTGGGGGTTGTATCCAACCTTCCACATCGGTGATGTCCCCACCCGCCAGGAACCTGGCACAGGAGAGATTAATTTCCCCAACCTGGCTGCGAAATTACGTCAACTTGGTTTTGATGGCCTAATTGGAATGGAATTTCGACCCTCGACCACCGAAGAAGAGGCATACCGTCGTGTCAAGGCAATTTTCCAACCAGATTAACAGGCTCTAGAAAGTATAGCGGCGGTCAAAACTGAGGTTTTTACTTTCAGTTTTCAAAGGCGCTCAGCCTGACAAAAGGAATCACCAAAGGAAAATAATATGGAAATAAAAGGCAAAACTGCGTTGGTCACGGGTGGAGCGATCCGAATTGGGAAAGCTATCACACTTGGGTTAGCTCGCGCCGGCGCGAATGTAGTCATCAATTACAATCGCGATGCTGAAAAAGCTGTACAGACGGCTAATGAAGCCTCTGCTTTTGGGGTATCTGCATTAACTGTTCAAACAAATATCGCTGACTGGGAACAAGTTAAGCGCATGTATGCCGAGATTCATGACAAGTTCGGCCAAATTGATATCCTGGTCAATAATGCTTCGGCTTTTGTGGAGACTCCCATTCCAACTGAATCTGTTGAAGAATGGCAAAAAGTTACGGGCGTGTTGATCAATGGCTCATTTTATGTATCAAATCTGGCAGCGGTAGATATGCTGGCAAAAAAAGCAGGTGTAATAACCAATATTGTTGATATTTCAGCCTGGGAAGCCTGGCCGAAATTTGCTGCCCATGTGGTTGGTAAATCTGCTTTGCTGGCATTGACTCGTCAATTGGCGCTGGATTTGTCACCTTACGTTCGCGTCAATGCCATAGCTCCTGGCCCTGTTCTCCCGCCGCCAAATTATTCACCGGAGAAAATCAAAGGAACCGCTGAAAAAACATTATTGAATCGGTGGGGCACACCCGAAGATGTTTCAAAAGCTGTAAATTTTCTTATTGAATCGGATTACATTAATGCCGACGTAATCACAGTCGATGGCGGTCAACGGTATGGACATCGTAAACTTGAAGCAGGTTAAATCTATTTTTTGGAGGAAAATGTTATGAGTATTATCCGCAGAATGAATCGTATTTTTGCATCGGATGGCAAAGTCTTGATTGTGGCTATGGATCACGGCTTGATGGATGGTCCTTGCAAAGGGCTGGAAAATCCTGCTAAAACGATTGAGGCGCTGGTCGCTGGTGGAGCGAATGCAATTTTGACTTCTTATGGTGTGGCAAGAAGGTTTGAAAAAGAATTGGTAAAGTTGGGATTAATTCTGCGGGTTGACGGGGGCGCAACCAGTCTACTAAAAGGCAGCAGCCCCAGCCGTCTTTTCTTTTCAGTTAGTGATGCGCTACAACTCGGTGCGGATGCAGTAGCTGTAAACGCCTATCCCGGTAGCGATAAAGAAGAGGGTACCCTTCACAATATGGCGCAAATTGCCAGTGAAGCGCACAATTGGGGATTGCCTTTAATGGGCGAAATGGTGCCAGGCGGTTTTGATAGTCCGCGCGAATTGCGCACAACCGAGACAGTTGCCATATCAGCTCGAATTGGATCTGAAGTTGGCGCTGATTTCATTAAAACTTCATACACCCCCAATTTTGAAGCTGTTACTTCTACTAGTTATGTTCCGGTGGTTATTCTGGGTGGAGCTAAGCGCGGCAAGGAAGCTGATATGCTGACCGATATCAAATCAGCGATAAATGCGGGGGCTTCCGGAGTGGCTATTGGTCGAAATATCTGGCAGGCTGACAACCCGGCTGCAATGACGGCAGCAATCGCTTCCATCGTTCACCATAATGCAACAGTCGATGAAGCCATGAAGATTCTTGCCGGAAAATAAATTTAACTATCTTATCGGACGAGTTAAGAGTATCCCCAATAGATTCTTTCAAATATTCACCGAAAGGGAAATATTGGGAACATTTAATATATCAAGGAGTTCTAAAGATGAAAATCGAAATGAAACGATTTGTTGGACAGGTTGC
>JBAWYZ010000010.1:0-21104 GCA_037143255.1 Leptolinea sp.
TCGTGAAGGCGGTCTAACCGTCGGCGCGGGTGTCATCACCCAGATTATTGCGTAGGTATCCTATAATGGCTAAACAGAAAATCCGTATTCGATTGAAGGCGTACGACCATCGTGTTTTGGACCAATCAGCCAAACGCATTGTCGAAACCGCCGAGCGCAGTGGGGCACAGGTCGTTGGACCCGTCCCGCTTCCAACCAAAATAGAGCGGTTTACGGTTCGCCGTTCCGCATTTATTGATAAAGATTCTCATGAACATTTTGAGATTCGGACGCACAACCGCATGATAGATGTATTGGAACCCGATTCCAAAACCATTGATATGCTGATGCGCCTCAATCTGCCTGCGGGCGTTGATATCGAGATCAAGATTTAGGGTATCAACTTTTGCAAAAATTAGCAATGCATCTTATTAAAGTATTGTGAGATGCAGCGCTGCGCCCAGAATGGTGGAAAAGCCATTAGCAAAAGCGTACAGCAATAAAGGCAATAAACTCGAGTTTTTTCGAGACTGGTAAAAAAACCAAAACAGTGGTATACTCCATAAGCTTTATTAGTGGAGAGGCGAAGTAAGAGCAAGTTTCACCGGAGGCCAAAAGCGCCGCCGACAACTAGCTGACTGCTCTGCGTCCGGAGATGATGCAGCCTAGCCCAGGCTGACAGTCTCGTCAAGAAATACAGATCGAAGGAGAAAACTGACGATGTTGAAAGGGCTCATTGGGAAGAAAATCGGCATGACCCAGATTTTCGATGAGAACGGCGCGGCCGTTCCTGTAACAATCATCGAAGCTGGGCCATGTTTCGTTACTCAGATCTGCACACCCGAAAAAGAGGGTTATTCGGCTGTGCAATTGGGTTTCGACGAAGTAAAGCCTAAACGGTTGTCTGGCGGCGAGCTAGGCCACCTCAAAAAAAGTAATACACCCCCGCTGCGTTTTGTTCGTGAATTCGCAGTGAAGGATCCACAGGTTTCTGTTGGCGATCAGGTCAAGGTTGATCTTTTCGTGCCCGGAGATACTGTAGATGTCATTGGAACCAGCAAAGGAAAAGGTTTTCAGGGAGCCGTAAAACGCTACCATTTCCGCGGCGGTCCAGCCACGCACGGTCAATCAGACCGTGAGCGCGCTCCCGGTTCGCGGGGTTCTGGTACTACACCAGGACGTGTTTATAAAGGCGCTCGCGGTGCAGGTCATATGGGCAATGACCGGGTAACTGCGCAGAACCTGAAAGTCGTCCTGATAGATGTTGAACGAAATCTGATCGGCGTACGCGGAGCTGTTCCTGGCTCACGCAACGGTCTGGTCTTGGTCAAGGAGGCGCGGAAGAATTAGGTGCTCGATTTGAGCGCTATTTCCGCACGAGGAGTGAATCGACTATGCAAGTAGATGTCTTGAATATGGAAGGTAAGAAAGTTCGAACGGTTGAATTATCACCGTCGGTTTTTGAAGCCCCCATCAACCTTGATTTGATGCACCAGGCGTATTTACGCCAGATGGCCAATGCCCGTTTGGGTACCCACGATACCAAGACCCGCGCTGAAGTTAGAGGCGGTGGTAAGAAGCCGTGGCGCCAAAAAGGAACCGGACGCGCCCGTCAGGGGTCATCCCGTTCACCGATTTGGAAAGGCGGCGGTGGAGCACATACTCCGCATCCGCATTTGTATACCCAGGCCATGCCGTTGAAAATGCGCCGTGCAGCGATCCGTTCTGCGCTGACGGTGAAAGCCCAGGAAGCCAATATCGTGGTGATCGACGAAATGATACTCGCCGAACCCAAGACCCGTTTGATGGCTGCTGCGCTCAATAGCCTGGTCGGTTCGGCCAGCGCTTTGGTAGTAATTCCTGATAAAACCGAGGCGATGGAATGGATTATCCGTTCCACTAATAACTTGCCTGATACGAAAGTATTAATGGCTGGTTACCTCAATATCCGCGATTTATTGACCTTTGACAAACTGGTTCTGCCGGTTGCAGCGCTAGACGTCATCACAACGAATCTCGGTTAGGTTGGAGGCAGATATGACAACTATTTTTGAAGTACTCCGCCGGCCGATTGTTACTGAAAAATCAAACTATCTAGTTAGCAAACTTCACCAGTATGTTTTTGAAGTGGATTCTTCCGCTACAAAGACAATGGTGAAAGATGCAGTTGAAAAAATCTTTAAAGTAACAGTCTTAAAGGTGAATGTAGTAAATGCCCCCGCAAAAAGGACCCGGCGCTCTCGTAGTCACCGGTTGACCGTACGCAACAGCGGATACAAGAAGGCTATTGTGACCTTGCCCGCTGACGCCCGAATTCCAATGTTTGAAGGGGTAGAGTAATGGCCGTAAAAGTTTACAAACCCATCACGCCCAGTCTTCGCAATATGACCGGGTATACCTTTGAAGAAATCACCAAGAGTAAACCAGAACGCTCGCTGATCGTTCACCGGCAAAAACGTGCTGGTCGGAACTCTTACGGACGCATTACAGTTCGTCATCAGGGTGGCGGTAATAAACAATTTATTCGGATGATCGATTTCAAGCGCAACAAACTGGCCATTCCTGGCAAAGTTGCTGCAATTGAATACGATCCGAATCGAACTGCCCGCCTAGCTTTGATTGTATATGCGGATGGCGAGAAGCGATATATTGTTGCTCCTCTGGGTTTGAAGGTCGGCGATAGTATTTTGTCTGGCCCTCAAGCTGAGATTCGCACAGGTAACAGCCTGCCGATTGCAAATATTCCAGTTGGAACACTCGTGCATAATATCGAGTTGCAACCGGGAAAAGGCGGCCAGTTAGCCCGATCTGCCGGTTCTGCAGCCCAAGTATTGGCTAAAGAAGGCGATTACGCTCAAATCCGTCTGCCATCCGGCGAAGTTCGCCTGGTTCTGCAGGTTTGTATTGCCACAATTGGACAGGTAGGCAACCTGGATCACAGCAATGTGAAATTGGGTAAAGCCGGACGAAAACGCCACATGGGAATTCGCCCAACCGTCCGCGGTACAGCCATGTCTCCGCGTGACCATCCGCATGGTGGAGGCGAAGGTCGCCAACCTACCGGTATGCCAAGCCCGAAGACCCCCTGGGGCAAGCCTACCCGCGGATACAAAACCCGCCGCAATAAGACTAGCAATAAGTTTATTGTTCGTCGTCGTTCTGCGGGCAGTCGTTAAGCTGAGATTAAGCGAGAAAGAGGGACGCACTTATGTCACGATCGCTGAAAAAAGGGCCATTCATTGAGCCCAAACTTCTGAAAAAGATCGAAGTAATGAATACCAAGGGCGAAAAGAAAGTCATTCGTACCTGGAGCCGAGCCAGTACCATCTTTCCTCAGATGGTTGGACATACTATTGCCGTCCATGACGGCCGCCGGCATGTACCGATCTATGTTACTGAAAACATGGTAGGCCATAAGTTGGGAGAATTTGCACCAACTCGGCACTTCCGCGGCCATCTCTCCGAGAAAGCCACGGGGAAGGGTAAGTAAACCATGGCAACAGATATTCATGCAAAGCTATCTAACTCATCCGTTTCAGCCCAGAAAGTTCGCCTGGTGATTGACCTGGTGAGAGGAAAAAATGCAGTTCAAGCGCTGAGTACGTTGAAGTTATTAACCAAAAGCGGAGCTGCACCTGTTTATAAATTGGTGGCATCAGCCGTTGCCAATGCCGAAGAAAATTTCGGTGTGAGCCGCGAAGACCTGTATGTGTACCGCATCATGGCTGATGAAGCCCCCACCCGCAAGTGGCGTCGGTTTGGCGCCCGCGGCCGTTTCAAGCCAATGCTGCGCCGTTCCTCTCATATCACGGTTGTTTTACGCGAGCGCGCAAAGTAATCCGCGCTGCAAAGAGCAAGAGCAGATTAAAGGATTAGACCAGGAGATAATATGGGTCGTAAAGTTCATCCGATTGGATTTCGTCTAAGCATCAACCAGCCCTGGGAAGGCCGCTGGTTCGCTGAGGGAGCTGAATATCGCACCCAACTGCACCAGGATTTTGCCATCCGGGACCTGATAAAAAAAGGTACTGAAAAAGCCGGTGTTTCCCATATAGAGGTGGAGCGTTTCCCCGGAAAAGTTAAAGTTGTTGTCCACACTGCCAAACCAGGTATTTTGATTGGCCGTAAAGGTGACAGCGTTAAAAAGATCCGCCAGGATTTAGAAGCCCTAACCAGCAAGAAGATTGATCTCGAAATCAAAGAGATCAAGAGTCCTGATATGGATGCCTACCTGGTAGCCATGAATATTGCCGGTCAGATTGAACGGCGGGTGAGTTATCGCCGCGCCATGAAACGGGCTTTACAACAGGCCATTCGGCAGGGCGCCAAGGGCATCAAAATTGAAGTTGCTGGCCGCTTGAGCGGCGCCGAAATGGCTCGCAGTGTTTGGCTGCGCGAAGGTCGTGTTCCTCTACAAACTTTGCGCGCCAATATGGACTTCGCTCGCGGCGAGGCCCTGACCCAGTACGGCCGCATCGGTGTTAAGGTGTGGGTCTACAAAGGTGAGGTTCTAGCGCAAGTTGAAGAAAAGATCGAGTCGACCGAAGGCGTTTACGTCAGTGAGTAAACTATTGCCGGGTAATCTATCCCGGATTGAAGAGAGGTGCCAACTATGTTAATGCCAAAGCGTGTCAAATGGCGCAAGCAGATGCGCGGCCGCATGCGCGGGAAAGCCATGCGAGGAGCAGAAGTCCTTTCCGGCGAGTACGGTTTGCAGGCGCTGGAACCGGGTTGGGTTACCGCCCGGCAGATTGAAGCCGCTCGCCGTGCAATTGTCCACAACATGAAGCGGCGTGGAAAAGTATGGATTCGGATTTTTCCGGATAAACCCTACACCCATAAGCCACCAGAAACTCGGATGGGCAAGGGTAAAGGTAATGTTGAATACTGGGTAGCCGTGGTTCGCCCCGGACGCATCATGTTTGAAGTCGGTGGATTACCCGGCGACCAGGCTATTGAAGCTTTGACCCAGGCAACCTATAAATTCTCCATCCGCACCAAGGTTATTGGCCGCCAGGATGGGACAGGAGATTAGGCATGAAAACCAATATTAATGAAATACGCCTTCTTTCTACTGAAGAATTACGGACCAAATTACAGGATGCCCGCCAGGAAGTAATGAACCTGCGGTTCCAGGCTGTAACCGGTCAACTGACGGATACCAGCCGGATTCCGATCAACCGCCGGCTGATTGCCCGGTACGAAACACTTCTGCGGGAGCACGAATTAGCCCCTGCAAAGGAAGGTGACAAATGAACGAGCGCCGACGTCTGAATGGCGTAGTAACCAGCAACAAGATGATGAAAACCGTAGTGGTGGAAATCACTCGAACATATCGGCACCCGATATATAAAAAAGTTGTCCATCTTGACAAAAGCGTCAAAGCCCATGATGAACTGGGTTGCAAGATTGGCGATCAGGTGCAGATTGTTGAAACCCGTCCGCTTTCCAAAGAGAAACGCTGGGCTGTAGAAACCATTTTGAAAAAAGTGGTTGCCCCGGTGGAAACGGCAAAGGGAGAGTAGACCATGATCCAAACGGAATCTCGTATCAATGTTGCCGATAACACAGGTGCCCGCGAACTGCTGGTGATCCATGTTCTTGGCGGCTCCACGCGGCATTACGGGTCTGTTGGCGATATTGTCGTTGCCACAGTCAAAAGCGCAACACCGCAGGGAACAGTAAAGAAGAGTGAAGTTGTCAAAGCTGTCATCGTACGTTGTGCCAAAGAATGGCGCCGCGAAGATGGTTCATTCATCCGCTTTGATGATAATGCCGCCGTGATTTTGGATACTGATGGCCAAAATCCCAGAGGCACACGGATTTTCGGGCCTGTCGCTCGCGAACTGCGCGAAAAAGGTTTTATGAAAATCATATCCCTGGCTCCGGAAGTTATTTAGGAATAGGAGCAGAATTATGAATATAAAGATTCGTAAAGGTGATCAGGTAGAAATTATCACAGGGCGTGATGATGATCGCGGCAAACGCGGCGAAATCATCAAAGTGCTGCCTGATGAGCATCGTGTTATTGTCCAAAGCATCAATATGCGCACCAAGCATCAGAAACAGGTGCAAAGCCAGGGCCGCACGATTAAACCTGGTAAAGTGCGTTTTGAAGCGCCCATCGACATTTCAAATGTCATGTTGGTTTGCCCCAAATGCAACAAACCCACCCGCGTGGGCGTTGTTCGTGAAGGTAATAAGAGCCAGCGTGTCTGCAAGAAATGTCAAGCCCTGATGGATGCGAAATAGGCAGGGAGAGCCATAGATGAATCAATTAAAAGAACGTTACCAAAAAGAAATGGTGCCCTCCTTGATGAAGTCATTGGAGATGGACAATGTAATGCAGGTCCCCAGACTTCTGAAAGTAGTGGTCAACATCGGCATGGGTGAAGCGAATGAGAACCCAAAAACGCTGGATGCCGCAGTGACCGATTTAGTAACCATTACCGGTCAAAAGCCAGTGATCACAAAGGCAAGAAAAGACATCGCGAATTTTAAATTACGCGCAGGTCGAGCGATCGGCGTCAAAGTTACTTTGCGCGGAGAGCGAATGTGGGCTTTTGTTGATCGGTTACTGAATGTAGTACTGCCTCGTGTCCGAGACTTTCGGGGTGTTTCACCGGATGCCTTTGATGGACGCGGCAACTACACACTGGGACTGCGAGAACAGTTGATCTTTCCTGAAATTGAATATGACAAGATCGATAAAGTTCGCGGTATGGAAATTACCATGGTTACGACGGCAGCCAACGACGAACAAGCGACATTTTTGTTGCGCGAACTCGGCATGCCTTTCAGGAAGGGTTAAGATGGCAAAGACTTGCATGATTTACCGTGAACAACGGCGAAAATATGCCAACATGGTGCGCAATCGCTGCCTAAAGTGCGGACGACCGCGTGGTTATATCCGTCGCTTTGGATTGTGTCGTATTTGCTTCCGCGAATTAGCGTTGGATGGCAAAATTCCTGGCGTTGCGAAGTCGTCCTGGTAAGGCGGGGTGGAAGGAGAACAAAATGAGTGTTAATGATCCTATCTCCGATATGCTGACCCGCATCCGCAATGGCGTGATGATCGGCCAGCCAAGCGTGGCAATGCCGCGAACCAAGATCAAGGCTGAAATCGCTCGTATCCTCAAAGAAGAAGGTTTCATTGAAGGATTCGACGAAGTAGAGTCTGAAGAGAATGGTAAGCAGGCTGTGTTACGCGTGAAATTAAAGTATGTGGGCGACCGACGTGCTCGCAAACCTGTTATCACCGGTTTGCAACGAGTTAGTCGCCCCGGCCGCAGGGTTTATACCCAGAAACAGAACATCCCCTGGGTTTTATCCGGCATGGGCATTTCGATATTATCGACCCCGAAAGGGATCATGACCGGGCAGCGAGCCCGCCAGGTAGGTGTCGGCGGGGAAATACTGTGCAAGGTTTGGTAGTCATCAACGGAATCAGGAGGTAGCACAGTGTCTCGAATTGGTATGACGCCAGTCGCCGTCCCGGCCGGTGTTCAGGTTGAGATCAAGGGTTCCGATGTGAATATCAAGGGACCGAAAGGCGAGATGTTTCGCTCTTTCTCCCCGACCCTGAATATCAAACTGGACAATGATCAAGTTGTCGTGGAACGCACATCAGAGTTAGCTAATGTGCGCGCACTTCACGGGACGACACGGGCATTAATTCAAAATATGGTAACGGGTGTAAGTACCGGGTTTACCAAGGTATTGGAAATAGATGGGGTTGGTTACCGGGCAGAAATGAACGGCGCTAACCTGGTTCTATACCTGGGCTTTTCTCACCCAATCGAACTCACCCCGCCGGATGGCATCACCTATGATGTAGAAGTAAAAGCCCGGCAGATTAAAGTGATGGGACGGGATCCCGAACAGATCGGTCAAATTTCTGCCGATATTCGTAAGATCCGTCCACCCGAACCCTACAAGGGTAAAGGGGTTCACTATCTGGGTGAAAAGATCCGCCGCAAGGCTGGTAAATCTGGTAAAGCCAAAGACAAGAAGTAAAGGTACTGGATATGGCGAAAACATCACGTTCTGAATCGCGAATCCGCAGACATGTGCGCGTTCGTAAGAATATAACTGGAACTCCTGAGCGTCCTCGACTGGCAGTTTTCCGCAGCTCTGCAGAAATATATGCCCAGGTTATTGATGATTCCGCAGGAACAACCCTCGCCAGCGCTTCCAGCGTTGACCATGAACTGCGCGTTCCATCTGCCAAAATTACAAAAACCGAACAGGCAAAACTAATCGGAAAATTTGTGGCAGAGCGAGCTAAGAGCAAGGGCATTGTTAAGGTCGTCTTTGACCGCGGCGGATTTCGTTATATTGGTCGTGTCAAAGCGTTGGCTGAAGCTGCCCGCGAAGCTGGGCTGGAATTTTAGCCAGAGAAAGCGATATTGAGGGCTGATTATGGAAAAAGACTATCAATCATTAGAAACGCAGTTTGACGAGCGCGTCGTCGAAATTGCTCGCGTAGCCAAAGTTGTAAAAGGTGGCCGCCGGTTCTCCTTTCGCGTTACAGTTGTAGCTGGTGACAATAAGGGAAAAATCGGTATGGGCGTCGGTAAAGCTAATGCGGTACCCGATGCCATGCGCAAGGCAACCGATCATGCGCACAAGAATATGCGCCAGATGAATGTTATTGGCACCACCATTCCCCACGAAGTAATTGGGAAGCTAGCCGGAGCCAGGGTTCTTTTGAAACCTGCCTCTGCTGGAACTGGTGTTATCGCTGGCGGTGGAGTTCGGGCCGTTTTGGAATCCGCTGGTATTCGAGATATTTTGACAAAATCTCTGGGCAGCGCCAATGTGCTGAACGTTGTTCAAGCCACTTTTGACGCCCTGGACCAGTTAAAATCTCCGAGTGAAGAAGCTGCACGCCGTGGAAAACCCATGAAAGACGTACTGCCTTTCTGGGAGCGGAGGAAGAATGCCTAAGAAAGCCGCACCTGAAAAGAAAGTGCGTATCACACTGGTTCGCAGCGCGATTGGATACACCAAGCGCACGAAACGAACTGTCTTTGCATTGGGTTTGCATCGGCTGCACCAGGTGGTAGAGCATGTGGATTCACCCGTACTGCGCGGTATGCTGGCAAAAGTTAGCCATCTTATCGAGATTGAAGAGCAGGTATAGAAATGAAACTGAATGACTTACGATCTAACGAAGGCTCCAAAAAAAGCCGAAAACGGGTAGGACGTGGTATTTCTGCTGGTCAGGGTAAAACTTCCGGTCGTGGTACCAAAGGCGAGGGCTCTCACCGAGGTGCAGGTGGTAATTTGTACCGCCAGGGTGGTAACCTACCTTTCTACCGCCGGTTGCCCTTCATTCGGGGTGTCGGTTTTACCCCACCAAACCGAATTGAATACACCGAAATTAACCTTGATCAGCTCGCCCGTTTTGAAAAGGGCGTAGAAGTAACCCCTGAAGTTTTGTGGCAGGCAAACCTGCTGCACCACGCAGGGGAGCCAGTGGTTGTCCTCGGACGCGGAGAAGTTACTGTATCTTTATTAGTGCGGGTTCATCGCATTAGCAAGACAGCCCGAGAAAAAATTGAAAAAGCCGGTGGCAGTGTGGAATTGATTGCCTGATTGGCAATTGCCACCGAAGGAGAACCTGGATGAAGCGGTCACCATGGCGATACTTATGGATGTCTGAGGATATTCGAAAGAAACTCCTCATTACATTAGGGTTGTTGATTTTATACCGGCTACTGGCGAATGTGCCTGTACCGGGAATTGACCGCGAGGTCATCCGATCCCTGTCCCAACAATCCGGGGCGGCTGGAAATCTGGTTAACCTGTTGGATCTTTTATCCGGCGGAACAGTTTCAAACTTCTCGATTCTAGCGATGGGTGTATATCCATACATCACCGCTCAGATTATCTTGCAGCTACTGGTACCTATCATCCCAGCTCTTGAACGGCGGCTCAAAGAGAATCCGCGCGAAGGACAGGCCTGGATGGAAAAATGGACTGTTCTACTAACCATCCCTATGGCTGCGCTTTCGGCAATTGGCCAAATCAACATCTTTAATTCGATGTTGGGTGGGAATGCGACCGTATTAAAAACTTTCGGTTTCACGGGTGCAGCGCTCTTACCGAGCCTGGCAACTTTGATCAGCATGATTGCCGGTACGATGATTGGCATCTGGTTGGGACAGTTGATTTCAGAATATGGTATTCCCAATCAAGGTTTGTCGCTCATCATCTTTGCCGGTATTGTCTCGCGCATGCCTGCCAACCTCGGACGAGTTCTTTCTGACCAGACCAACGGTTGGTGGATGCTTCTGTTTATCCTGGCAGTGCTTGTACTGACAATCTTCGCGATTGTCTTTGTTCAGCAAGGCCGCCGGAATGTACCGGTGTTGTTCCCGGGCCGGCGTATTGGCAACCGCATGTCTATGCCGGTAACCAGCAAGCTCCCTTTGATGGTCAATATGGCCGGTATGATCCCCTTGATCTTCGCTCAATCCATTCTGGCTTTTCCGGCAATTGTTGCTTCTTATTTTGTGCGATCTTCAACTGCATGGATTGCCGGTTTTGCTACAGGCGTTTCAAACACATTTGGTGGTAACAGCCCGTGGTATGGAGTCATCTATTTTTTCATGGTTGTTTTATTTACCTTCTTCTACACGGATGTTTTGTTCACACAGCAGAATTACGGTGAGAACTTGAAGAAACAGGGTGCCCAGATACCCGGTGTTGTTCGGGGAAGCCCGACCCAGAAGTACCTGACCAAAGTTCAGCGCCGTATCACATTACCGGGTGCTGTATTCCTGGGACTTGTGGCTGTTTTACCTTACATCATTGGTTTTATCTTACCATCAGGTGTTGGCCGTTCATCTGGCCTACTGTTAGTTTCCTCAGCCGGTTTGCTGATTGTCGTCGGTGTGGTGCGGGATACGTTCACCATTATTGAAACCGAACTTAAACTACACGGGTACGAAGAAAGCCTCATAAAAGGCTAATGACGATGCCTTCTTATATTGTCTTGCTTGGCCCTCCGGGGGCAGGGAAAGGTACCCAGGCTGATTTGATTTCAGAAAAGCTAAGTCTGGCACACATCTCCTCTGGCGATATCTTTAGAGAAAATCTCAAGAATCAGACCGAACTAGGCAAACAGGCTCAAGGTTACATGAATCGGGGCGAATTGGTTCCAGATGATTTGACCATTGAGATGATTAAAGAACGCTTACAACGTGACGATTGTAAAGCGGGTGCATTATTGGATGGTTTTCCACGCACGCCACCTCAGGCGGAAGCTCTAGGAAAAATGCTGGCTGGATGGAATGGGAAAGTGGAATGCGTTCCATATATCTCAGTACCGGCAGAAGAGTTGATCGGCCGTTTGAGCGGTCGTTGGACTTGCCGCGGCCAGGGGCACGTTTATCACGAAAAATTCAATCCATCTAAGGTTGCAGGTGTCTGCGATATAGATGGTTCTGAGTTGTACCAACGCGAAGATGACCAGGCTGCGACAGTTGAACGGCGTATTCGGGTGTATCTTGAACAAACTACTCCTTTGATTGATTACTATAAAAAGCAAGGGGTACTGGCCGAAATTGATGGGACACTTCCTATTGATCAGGTTGCTGCACAGTTGTTGAAAGCTATTCAGAAGGGATAATGTAAGAATGCCCTGGGAGCGTCAAATCAATGTCAAAACTTCGCAAGAACTAAAAATCATGCGGAAAGCTGGGAGGATAAATGCCGAAGCGCTTGCGGCTGCACGTGTTGCAATCCGGCCCGGTGTGACTACGGCTGATTTGAATGCGGCAGCAGAAGAAGTTATTAAGAAGCACGGTTGCTTTTCCCCATTTTTGAATTATCCCGGCCCATACCCGTATCCGGCCAGCACAACCGTGTCCGTCAATGACGAGATGGTGCACGGCATCCCCGGAAAGCGCAAGTTAAAAGAAGGGGATATTGTATCTGTAGATTGTGGCACAGTTTTAGATGGTTGGGTAGCTGATTCTGCATTTACAGCCGGTGTGGGCGAGATTTCTGAAGAAGCGGAACGGATTATTGAGGTAACCCGGCAGGCATTAAAGGCCGGTATATCGAAAATGGTAGCTGGCAATTTCACCGGCGCTATTGGAAATGCGATAGAGAAGTATGTACGTAGCCAGGGTATGTATGTTACCCATACCTATACCGGACACGGAGTTGGGCGGCGCATGCATGAAGGTCCC
This sequence comes from Leptolinea sp., assembly GCA_037143255.1. Classification (GTDB taxonomy): domain Bacteria; phylum Chloroflexota; class Anaerolineae; order Anaerolineales; family Anaerolineaceae; genus Leptolinea. Next base: position 12,183 of record JBAWYZ010000010.1, read on the forward strand.
CAGGTTCCCAATTACGGGCGACCGGGCGGCGGGACGCTGCTCCAAAACGGGTTGACTATTGCAGTGGAGCCTATGGTACTGATTGGCACCCCCGAAACAAGGGTGATGCCAGACGAATGGACGGTTGTATCTGCAGACAGATCATTGACTGCACACTATGAACACACCATTGCCATTACTGAAAATGGACCGGTTGTATTGACTGTGCTGGAAAATGATCCAGACTATGGACTCGATACGGCAAAGCAGGTATAATGAATTTTTTGCCGTCAGTTTGCTATTATCAGAAGGAGTTTCGGTAATGAAAGTAACCACATCTATTGGGAAAAGATGCGCAAAATGCAAAATCGTTCGACGCAAAGGCATTTTGTTTGTTATCTGTGAAAACCCAAAGCATAAACAGCGGCAGGGATAAGAGAATATGGCAAGAATTGAAGGTGTTGACTTACCACGTAACAAGCGTATTGAAACCGGTTTGACCTATATCTTTGGTATTGGTCCAACTCGGGCACGCCGGATATTAACTGACACCAAAGTCAATCCGGAAGTGCGTGTAAAGGATATTTCTGAAAGTGATCTCGCGCTTTTGCGCGAGTACATTACAAAGAACTTCAAAGTTGAAGGTGATCTTCGCCGTGAAGTTCAGATGAGCATTAAGCGGTTGATCGAGATAGGCTGCTATCGCGGCCTGCGTCACCGCCGGAATTTGCCCGTGCGCGGGCAGAGAACCCGCACCAACGCACGCACTCGCAAGGGTCCTAAGAAGACTGTTGCCGGTCGCGGTCGGCGTCGTGGAGCAACCAAGAAGTAATTCGCACCGGGTTGAGTTTGGGCCTGGGAGCCTTCCTCCCAGCGGCTGCCTGAACCGATCCAAAGCGAACCTTATTATGAAATTCTTTAACCAAAGAATGTAGCGAGGGATTATGGCACAAAACGTACGCTCAACGCGTCGGACTTCGACTTCGCGCAAGGTGAAGCGCACACTGTCCTCCGGACAGGTGCATGTCTTTGCCTCCTTCAATAACACAATCGTGACCGTAACAGACACGCAGGGCAATACAGTCTGTTGGGGAAGCTCTGGTACGGCCGGTTTTAAAGGCTCGCGCAAGAGCACCCCATTTGCGGCACGCCTGGCTGCCGAACAGGCCATCAAGGCTGCTCAGTCAATGGGCATTCAGGAAGTGGATTTGATTGTTAAGGGACCTGGTCCTGGCCGCGAATCTGCAATTCGGGCTGTACAGACCATGGGACTGAAAGTCCGCTCAATTGCGGATATTACACCGGTGCCTCACAATGGCTGCCGGCCGCCGAAGAAACGTCGCGTGTAACTTTGAGAGGGCAACAAAACAATGGCTAAATATATTGGGCCGGTTTGCAAACTCTGCCGGCGTGAAGGTGAAAAAATGTTTCTAAAAGGGGCGCGCTGCTTTACCCCAAAGTGCGCCTTTGAAAATCGTGGCTTTGCTCCTGGTCAACACGGGCGCACTGGCAGTCAAGGGCGGCGTGGAGGCAATGTCCGGGTATCGGATTATGGCCGCCAGTTGCGTGCCAAACAAAAAGCCCGGCGCATTTACGGTATGTTCGAGCGCCAGTTCCGCCGATTCTATGGCCTGGCTCTAAAACGCCGCGGCTTAACCGGTCTGAACTTGCTTCAGAACCTTGAAATGCGGTTGGATAATATGATCTTCCGCTTTGGTCTTTCCGAAAACCGCGCACAGGCACGTGAGCTAGTTGCCCACGGTCACTTCTGCGTGAACGGTATTCGGTCAGATATTCCGTCCATGCTCCTACGCCCCGGTGATGTTGTCACTGTGCGGCTGGGCTCACAAAAAACCACCTATTTCAAAGAATTGGTGGATGTGGCGGAAAAACGGAATTGTGCTGTTTGGCTGGATCGGGACCTCAAAAACCTGACCGGTAAAGTTGTCCGCGTTCCTGAACGTGCAGAAATTGACGGCAACTTGAACGAACAGCTAATCGTTGAGTACTATTCGCGCTAAAACACCGTCCATCGGTGTACGGGACTAAAAGGTACACCGAGAATAGGAAAACGTGACTACACTCTTAAACATGGTTACACCCAAAGTCGAGCGTGAAGCAGACGCTCGGAATTACGGAAAATTTGTTATCAGCCCGTTGGAACCTGGCTACGGAGTAACACTTGGCAATGCACTGCGCAGGGTAATGCTCTCTTCGCTTTCTGGCGCTACTGTGACGTCCATTCGGATTGCGGATGTGCTGCACGAGTTCAGAGATATACCCGGTGTACGGGAAGATGTCATCCAGGTTACTTTACAGATCAAGCAAATCCGGCTGATGCTGCACGATGTTGATACAGCTCATCTGCGGTTGGATATTCGAGGCGAAGGCCAGGTGACAGCGGCAGATATTATCACTCCGCCGGAAGTTGAAATTGTCAACCCTGATCTGTATCTGTTTACTGTAGATGATCCAAAGACGAAAATGGAAATTGATTTTACAGTTGAACGCGGACGCGGGTATTCACCTGCGAACGAACGCACGAATCCTTTGCCTATCGGTGAACTTCCGGTAGATGCCATCTTTTCCCCGGTAAAACGGGTCAATTGGTCGGTGTCTTCTGCCCGTGTTATGCAAAGCACGAACTATGACAAACTGAACCTTGAGATTTGGACGGATGGCACGATTACTCCTGAGAACGCACTTGCGACTGCGTCAAAGATACTGATTGAGCATCTAAGACTTGTTTCGGGTGTTTCGGAAGAAGTGGCAATACTTGGTGGTGAAAAAGAAGTTAGCAGCAGCCGGTTAAACAGCGAAGCATCTGAAACCCCCATTGAAAGCCTGGACCTTTCTGTGCGTGTTTTCAATTCCTTGAAACGCACCGGAATCACAACGGTTGGAGATGTGTTGGATCTGCTGGAAAAAGGCGAAGAAGCGGTGATGTCCATCCGTAATTTCGGCGATAAGAGCCTGGATGAACTGCGCGAAAAGATGCAGGAAAAGAAATTCTTGCCTCTAGAAAATGACGTGGAGTAAACAGATATGCGACATCAGGTAGCAGGTTATCATTTAGGTCGTGACAAAGATGCCCGTACAGGCCTCCGCCGTACGTTAATCAACCAGCTCTTTACGCATGAGCGAATCCAAACCACTCACACGAAGGCACTGGCTATTCGTGGAGAAGCCGAGCGCTTAATTACTCTTGCCAAAAATAGCGGCGAAGGTAGTGATATTCAAAAAGTAAACGCTCGCCGGTTGGCAGCAGCCCGTATGGGCAGCGCTGAACTTGTAAAGAAGCTTTTTGATGACATCGCCCCGCGTTATAAAACCCGCCCCGGCGGTTACACGCGGATGATTAAACTCGGCCCAAGGCTCGGTGACGCAGCCAAAATGGTTGTCATCGAACTGGTCGAGGGATAATCTTTCCGGTTTTTCCGGAAAGACATGGAACGTTACCAACTGATTCTTGCCTACGATGGAACGCTTTTCTTCGGCTATCAACGCCAGGGGAAAGCGCGGACGGTTCAACTCGTACTGGAAGAAGCCCTAAGGCAGTTAGACTGGCAGGAGAATAGTACTCTCTGCGCTGGTCGAACAGATAGCGGCGTGCATGCAACCGGGCAGGTTGTTTCCTTCGGTCTCGAATGGAAGCACAGCCTGGATGATTTGCGCAACGCCATCAATGCTCGACTGCCTGAAGATATGTCTGTATTGAAAGTGGAAATTGTTTCAACGGATTTTCATCCCCGGTTTGATGCACTTTTGCGAAAATACGAATATCAGGTGTACTTTTCTCCTGCGCGAAACCCGTTGAAAAATCGGATTGCCTGGCGTATTTGGCCCAAAATTGAAATTGAAAGACTTCAGGAAACATCCCCGTTTTTCCTGGGAGTCCATGATTTTTCAGCATTCGGTGGTCCAATGAAACCAGGCGCCTCTACAATCCGCGAAGTCTTGGAAAGTAGATGGCATCACAGAGACGAAGATCTGGTTTACCAGGTCACTGCAACCGCATTCTTGTATCACATGATTAGAAGAGTGGTGTGGCAGCAAGTTCTCTGTGCAACCGGAAGAATAACCTTTCGTGAACTTCAAGATGGTATTGAAAAGGCAGCTCCTCTCCCACCCGGAATGGCGCCGCCCAATGGTTTGACCCTGGTAAAAGTTACTTACTGAACTGGGTGGCAAGGATCGTTAGAAATCAACAAGGTTTATTGCAAAAGCAATAAATCGATGAAATGGAGAGGATGCAGTGGATAAAACCTACGTCCCAAAAGGGAAACAAGAAGGAGATTGGCTGATGATGGATGCCCACGACCAGATTTTAGGTCGTTTTGCAACCAAAATTGCCCATATCCTGATGGGAAAACATAAGCCGCAATACACCCCGGGTGTGGATACGGGTGATTTTGTTGTCGTTTTAAATGCCAGCAAGATTGCAGTGACAGGAAATAGATTGACTGAGAAGATCTACTACTCACATTCTGGTTATCCGGGTGGTTTGAAATCCATCAGCTTACGTGATCAACTCAATAGCCACCCCGACCGGGTTATTCAGTCGGCTGTCTGGGGAATGCTTCCTCATAACAAATGGGGGCGGGCTATTTTGAAGAAACTGAAAGTTTATAGCGGCACTGATCATCCCCATGCTGCTCAGAACCCGAAATTAGTAGCTTAAAGGAGCACGGGAAAACTATGGCAGCATTTTATTTTGAAGGTATCGGACGGCGTAAAGAAAGCACAGCCCGTGTCCGTGTGATGACCGGGGCTGGCGTTTTCACGGTCAATGAAAAACCTGCTGAAGCATATTTCACTCGCTATGGCGATATGCAGGAAATACTGGGGCCTGTTTTGGCAGCCAAAATGGAGCGTGCCAGCCTGGATATCACCGTTGTTGTTAACGGTGGGGGCGTTACTGGTCAAACAGATGCTGCCAAACTCGGTCTCGCCCGAGCGTTGCAGAAAATGGATCCAGAAACCAACCCTGCGCTGCGCAAAGCCGGTTACCTGACGCGCGATCCGCGCATCAAGGAACGTAAAAAACCAGGCCTCAAACGCGCTCGCAAAGCGCCAACCTACACCAAACGCTAGATTTGCTGGTGCGGATGAATTTCCGCCTGGCAGTTCTTTTCAACAGGTTTTCCGGAGAGTGTCTCACTTCGGAAAACCTTGTTGCTATTAAGGGCAAACTATGAAAACACAAACTCAGAATTGGACAAAGAACCTGCAGGTAATCCTCCAGACACTAAATCTGGAAATGGATCCCGCACTGGTGATTATGCCTGCCGACCAATTGCTTCAAGCCAATCATCCCAAACACAGCCCCAACCATTCGTTACTTGTTTACAAAATACCCGAATCTGTGGATTTGTCCTTGCTTATAAAATTAATGAGAGCAGTTTATCCTGCTAATCACATTGTCAGGGTTATTCAGGTGAAAGGCGCCGGGGAAGTTTCGATAACGGAAATCCGTTTGGATGGACTAAGCGCTTTTATCGAATTGAGTGGGGAAATCTGGTTGTTTTTTCCTCCGCTTGATCGAGCATATTCTTTCCAGGAATTTCAGGAGATAATTGCCCATTTGCGCGCCCCGAATGGATGTCCGTGGGACCGCGAACAGACTCATTTAAGTTTGCGTAATAACCTGCTAGAAGAAGCGTATGAGGCTCTGGAAGCTATTGACCGCCAGGATGTGGATGGAATGCAGGAGGAATTGGGTGATTTGCTGCTGCAAATCGTGTTGCATTCTCAGATAGCCGCCGAAGCCGAAGAGTTTCGCATGGAGGATGTCATTGCAGACATTTCACGTAAAATCATCCGGCGTCATCCGCATGTGTTTGGTGATACGCAGGTGGAAGGAGTTAAGGGTGTTTTGCAGAATTGGGAGAAATTGAAAGAGAAAGAACGCGCCGACAAAGGTTCGGTTGAAAAAGGGTTGTTGGATGGGGTTCCGGTGATCTTGCCATCCTTAACCCAGGCACAGGAATTACAAGACCGCGCTGCCCGGGTGGGTTTTGATTGGCCGACGATTGAACCCGTTTGGGCAAAAGTGCTGGAGGAATTGGAAGAGGTTCGTCAGGCTGACACTCCGGAAGAAGTAGAGAAGGAGCTGGGCGATCTATTATTTGCGGTGGTGAATCTGATTCGCTGGTATAAAGTAGATTCGGAGAGCGCTTTACGTGGAACAAACCAGAAATTTCGCCGCCGTTTCAAGCATATCGAAAAGAGCGCGCGCAATATCGGCCGTGAAATGCAATCCATGACCCTGGATGAGATGGACGGCTATTGGAACGAAGCCAAAGGATTTGAATAGCTGCTTCCGGGTTAATCTCGGTTGGTGTTAGGAAAAAAACCATGAAATACACGAAAAAAAGGAAAAAAAAGTAACTGTTCAGCATGAATTTTTTTGGAAATCAACGTAAAGGTACACACACTATACAAAAGGATAGTGGTGTTTTACTTTGCGCCTGATAAAAAACCTAAACAGTCACTTCTGCGGTTACTCTGCACGGCAAACCTGACATATCCGCGAAATTTATTGGGTAGATGTTGGCTGTGAAACTCTTATTATTATGATTATTTAGAACCTTTCCCAGGTTGCAAAGGTTTTCAATAATAAAAACACCTCGATCAGCGCAATATTGATCCTTTGGTGTATGTTCTGCCCCGCGTCGCAATCCGGCAAAGTCAACACCAATAATGGAAATGTTCCGATCAAGCAATTGGTCTATTAATCCATTTGATATTTGCGGATGGTCAGAAAAGTAAAGTTTTGAGCCGTATTCATGTTGTTCAATAAAACCCGTATAAAAAACAACAAACATTTCTGCAAGAACCAGGCTGATATTAATGTCCGTTATTTCAATCTCCCTGTTGATTACCTTGCTGACATCAAATACTATGCCGTCCCTTTTTGTAAACTCTAAAGGAAATTCCTTATTCATTACATCAAAGTGAGTGCCCAAATGGCCAAAAGAAACCATCTTTTCATTTATTAGCGCATCAGCATTGGAAGCCAGCGTTACTTTTACGCTCAAGTCGATTAACATATTTACGCTCCGTAATCCCGGTTTAGATAGTTGGGGTAATCAAAATTCGGATAATGAACTCATCAACCGAATTTTACACCCGCTCAATCAAGGATGTGAAGACGCTAGTTTTCTTAGTGTCAATTCAGAAACCAAATAATCAAAGTCACCTTCCCCCATTTCAAAAAGCAGAAATGGGGTAGGCCGGGATGGGGGCATGACACAGCAATCTCCCAATCCTGCCATCTTTTGGCTATAATGTACTGATCTTTTGAAAACCAGACAAACCATGAACTTTATTCGCAAAATCGCCAGACATTCCTTCACATTCCCAGTATTCTTGCTATTTGTATTAATAGCAGCCTATGGCTACCAAATTAACCGAATGGGGTTCTACTGGGATGATTGGCAGTTAGTCTATCTGGCAAGCCTAAAAGCCCCGCAAGTATTCTGGGGATATTATGCCTTCGACCGTCCGCTGGCAGCCTGGCTTTATGTTCTGCTAACCCCTGTACTGGGGATAAACCCAGTCGCGTGGCAGATATTTGCGATAGTGGCGCGCTGGATTGGCTGCCTGGGTTTCTGGAAACTCTTTCATCAAATTTGGCCGAACCGATACCTGGAAGCCGGATTTGCAACACTGTTACTGGCAGTATATCCAGGGTTTACCCAACAGCCGGTTGCAATGATCTACAGCCTTTTTTGGGTATTGTTTGCTTTGTTCTTGTGGTCGCTGATGGCCAGTGTGTATGCTATTCGACAACCGAAATATTTCATTCCGCTGACTATTCTGGCTGTCCTGGCATCATTAATGGAGACTCTCTCGATGGAGTACGTCATCGGGTTGGAATTGCTGCGCCCGGCGCTTTTTTTCCTCGTTTTCATTCAATTGGGGGAAACCCGCATTGAGGCGATAAAACAAGCGCTGCTGCGCTGGATCCCGTATTTCCTGGTACTGTGTGTTTTCGTCTACCTTCGGTTTATTTATTTTCCACAAATTCATACCGATCCGGAAGCCAACGCCCCACTGCTGCTGCGCGAGATTTTATCTAGCCCGCTGACGGCCATTCCACATTTGCTGCAAAATATCCTGCAGGATGTTTCACAGGCTTTAGTTTTTGTCTGGGGAAAACCCATTATTCCGGCGGATATTGATTTTTCTCAAATGACCAATTGGTTTGCATTAATTATCGGGCTAGGTACTGCTGCAGTTGCCATGTACCTTCTGATCCAAAAGAATTCGGCGGCTGAGCAGGAAGAAAAAGGTCATCCGCTGCAAATAATTCTGATCGGCTTCGCTGCAATAATCCTTGGTGGGCTGCCAGTCTGGAGTACTAATCGCCAGGTCATTGTTGGAATGTGGTCAGATAGATTTTCGCTGAGCTTAATGTTCGGGGTTGTCATTCTGATGGTTGGTGCGGCAACCTGGTTGATGCAAAAGCCGGTGCAGCGGGCTGTATTTCTTTCGTTGTTTCTGGCATTGGGGTTGGCCTTTCAGGTGCAGAACACGGCTCGCTATAAATTAAATTGGGATGCCCAGAAGGATTATTACTGGCAATTGATCTGGCGTGCACCGCAGTTTAAATCTGGCACGGCGGTTTTGGGTAATAAAGTTCCCTTCGGCCTTTCTGCCGAATATTCGGTCGGCTTCGCCTTGAATACCATTTATCCTTCGAAGACTAATTCGACTCTGCCGTACTGGTTTTTCAGTGCAATAACCGATCGAGGCGGGGCAATCCCGGAATATGTTGAAAATAGTCCCCTCAATTATTCTCTGCGGACGATTCGATTTGAGAGTAATACTTCCAACGGGGTGGCAGTGTATTACAAATACGGCCAATCCTGCCTGCGGGTGATGACCGAGGATGATTCGCGCTTCCCCAACCTGGATGATAATGAGAGTGAATTGCTG
>JBAWYZ010000011.1:0-20906 GCA_037143255.1 Leptolinea sp.
AAGACTACCCATATTTCGCGGTGGTTTTGCATAACCATATTTGTGACGGTTTCCTGCATCTCTGCATAGTTTCCCGTTTGTGCATGCCCCCCTACCCCACCTGCCCTTAATGCTTTTCTCAAGGGTTCGCGAAGGAGGTCGTTTTGCCCCCTTGGACAGCGCTTTTCCGTCCACAAGGGGGGTTGGGGGGATGCTGTCCCATATAGGGAATAGGTTGCTGGCCATGCGTGAATCCCCGCCGGATAAGCACATCCGGAGCGCAAGCAGACTGCCCCACTTGCCCTTGATGCTTTTCTCAAGGGTTCAAGAAAGGGGTCTTTTTGTTGTAAAGGGGATTCTTTTTTCCCTCAAATATTTGGTACAAGTGGCGAGAGTGGAGATTGAACCCACGACCAAAGGCTTATAAAGCTCTATGCTATGGATTCGGCTATTCTCCATATTTTAAGATATTTCTAGGATTTTAGCCAAGAAAATTGCTAGTGCCTAGAGGCGAGATGATTTTCGTCAAAGCATCCGTAAATGTCACCTGTTACGCTGACTGATGAGTGCCCGGCGATCTGTGAGGCTTCAGGGAGACTCATGCCATTGGCTATTAGTCCCCTGATTGCACCATGTCGGAAACTATGCGGGTTGTATGACTCATTTACCCCTGCGCGAAGTGCAGCCCGAAGTTGATCAATCATCTTCTAATCAAAATCCCTCACTTCAACCTCATTTCCACAATCCTTTAGAAAATCCTGCAGATCAGATACTTTTACCACCACTGTCGCTGTATTCACATTGGGATGAAACCCAACCTTCTCTTCTAAAAGCAAAGCCCGGTCTATTATCACCCGGACAACGTGGAAATGATCATTGATTAACCCAAAAGGGCCAACAGAACCAGGCAATAACCCCAGATATTTAAATAACCTTTCGTGGGATGCAAAGCTCAGGTGTCCACATTTCAAATTCTTCGCGAGGTTTGATAAATCTACCTCTGTTCCAGCTAGCAGAATTACCAGAAAATGCTGAACTCCTTTTTTATCCCGCAGAAAGAAATTCTTACAATGTCCTCCCTCATGCAGGTCATCATACTGCTGAGCCTCTTCAACAGTTGCTACTGGCGGATGTTCAAAACGCTCAAAAGGAATACCCAATCTATTGAGTGTCTCATAAACAGGGACTTCTTGCGGTGCAACCGGCATAAATTTATCCTATTGTCAAAACGATAATCCCGCCAATGGTTAGAGCAATGCCGATGGCTGTTTTCGGGGTAAACGGTTCCCCGCCCAACCAGAGCCCCATTAAAGCGCCAAATAAAGGAGATGTAAAAGCAATAGGCATCACCTTCCCTAAAGGTGCGCCTTTGATCGCAACATAAAAACACAGCATCCCTACAGCTCCGGCGACTACTCCGCCACCAATCACCATATACAAAAGAGCTTTGGTACCAGCAGAAGGAATTTGCTTCCAATCAGAAAAACTAACCGCTGCCAGAATCAAGAATGCGACTGCAGTCCTGATAGTAATTCCTATCTGGGGAGAAAGATTTCCCAGGTGCAATCCCTTCTTTTCAAAATATCCCCCTACCCCCCAGGCAATTGCAGTTAGTAAGGCAAATAGTTGTGGTTTCATGATTCACGTCTCCATTGCAAGTTTTAATCCAATTCTAAAACTGATACCCCCAATATTGAAAAACCACTTGCATTCTTAGCAATAAGTGGGTAGAATGTGGGCATAAGTGGTTTGATGTGGGTAATAGTGGGATGCCGGTGATGCCGGCATTCTCCCTTAAATACCGGAGATAGAACTCATGTTCCTAGGACAGTACGAACATTCCATTGATGACAAAGGGCGGCTCACCATTCCGGCGAGATACCGCGATTTGTTGGTTGATGGAGCCGTCATCACCCAGGGCTTTGATCCCAATCTGATTGTTTTATCGCCTGCGTCTTTTCAAATCCTCATTGACCGGGTCAGCGAAACAAGTATTACTGACCCTACCGCCCGTGATTTGCGACGGTTGTTATTCGGTCATGCCGATCAGATTGACATCGACCGAGTTGGCCGTATGCTAATCCCCTCTTTTCTCCGAGACTCGGCAGAATTAAAAACGAATGTCACAATCCTTGGGATGGGTAAATACTTTGAAATATGGCCCACGGATATTTGGGACGCCCACAGTAAAGCCTCTTTAAACTCAGAGGCAAATTCCCAGCGCTTTACAGCTTTCGAATTATCGGTGAGATGAAATGATCGGTAAAGGCGAAGGCTCAGACTCTCCCCACCAACCCGTACTTTACCAACTTACTATTGATGCCCTTCAACCGCACGCTGGTGGTCGGTATATTGATGCAACCGTTGGCGCTGGTGGCCATGCCTATGGAATTTTATCATCTGCTTCCTCTACCGGGCGCTTGCTCGGTTTGGATCGGGATGAAACCGCACTTTCTATTGCCAGAGAAAAGCTTTCAAAATTCCAACATCGGGTCATTTTGAAACATGCTTCCTATGTACAAATGAAAACCGAAGCAGAAAATCTGGATTGGACTTCCGTTGATGGAATTCTGATGGACCTGGGTCTTTCCTCCATGCAGTTGGATACACCTGAAAGAGGATTTTCATTTCGTACAGACAGCCCACTGGACATGCGCTTTGATCCAACCAGTGGATTGAGTGCGACTGAATTGATTAATACCTACCATGAAGAAGATTTGGCTCGCATTCTATGGGAATATGGAGAAGAACCGAAATCGCGCAGAATCGCCTCCACTATTCTGCGCTGCCGCCCAATTACCTCAACAGCCCAGTTAGCCGCGTTAGTCGCCCGCGTATATGGTTCACAACGAGGAGAGCATCACCCTGCCACCCGCACATTTCAAGCAATTCGCATCGCGGTTAATGACGAATTAGGCGGATTGGAACATACGCTTCCAATAGCAATAGACTTATTGAAACCCGGTGGCAGATTGGTAGTCATCACTTTTCATTCCCTGGAAGATCGCATGGTAAAGCAATTCTTCCAGCGTGAAAGTAAGGATTGTTTGTGTCCACCCAATCAACCGGTTTGCACCTGCGCACATAAAGCCTCCATCCGGTTGGTGCAGCGGAAACCGGTCATTCCAACCAGCGAGGAAATTCGATCAAACCCAAGATCACGTAGTGCAAAATTAAGAGTTTCAGAAAAACTGGAACTGGCACATCTTTTGCAAAGTAAACCCTGATTATCCATTATCGGAAAAGATAAAGAACTATGGCAGCAATCACTCAAAAACTCGAACAAGCATACCGCCAGGCGCCCTGGCGCTCCCAGGTACAGTGGAGCGGTATGTTTCTGATCTTTCTGGTTGGCTTTGTGATGATTGCCGGGTTATACCTTAGTATCTCCGCCCAGGCTGCGACCGCAGGTTTAGATGTGCAAGATTTGCAAGTTCAAAAAGATGAGGCCACCCGCCGTACAGCAGATTTGCGCAACCAATTGGCCTATTTGACCTCCGATTCCATTATGGCCAAACGAGCAAAAGGCATGGGATTCAAATTAAACCGTATTGATGAGCCAACCTATTTAATCATTAACGGGTACTCTGGAAGAAACTTGGCCAACTTGGCGCCGCCACCTGGATTAGATATGATCCCCGCCCCTGTTTTACGCCCGGCATATACACAGTCTCTCTGGGAATGGCTCTTTCAGGGTGTATTAAGCTATTCAGATCCATCTATTGGTGGATTGCAATGAATCCATCCACTTTCTTCCGCCTGCGCGTAATGGGCATCCTTCTCTCGACTGTCGGGGCGCTGGTTATTTTCCAAATTGTCCGCATCCAAAACAGCGTCTCCGCCCAATCTCTCAGCGCAGACGCCGTACGTAATTATGATTACGAAGAGCGCAAGATATTTCCTGAAAGAGGAAGTATTTTTGACCGTTGGGGACGTCTTCTGGCCGGAAATAAAGAGGTTTACGAAATTGGGGTAGATATCCGATACGTAAAAAATCCGGCATCGATTGCCGAGATTGCACACAACGTCCTGGAATTAGATTACGACACAGTTTTGAAAAATGTTGGACAGGGGTATGTCCCCGGCGAATTGGAGTATGTAGTTCTGGCAGATTTTGTTCCGCTGGAAACTATCAATGCAATCAGCGAGACAAAAGAAAACTACAAGCGCTTGACACCCAATAAAAAAGGCGAAAAACTTCCCAGTCTTGAAGGTTTGCTCTGGACACCCCACCTGCAGCGCAGTTACCCGGAAAATGCACTGGCGTCCAACATGATCGGCTTTTTCTCTTACCGTGACCGCGACCAGGGACGCGGCTATTTTGGTGTTGAAGAAAAATACAACGATTTACTCGCCGGATCGCCCATTAAAGTCAAAATCCCGCGCAACCCGTACAAAGTTCGCGAAATTCCAACCGTTCCGCCCGGCGCCAGTATTGTGTTAACGATTGATAAAGATATTCAGGCCAGCATGGAGGATATTGCCGCCAAAGCCATGAAGCGTAACGGCGCTACCTCTGTAACCATTGTGGTGATGAATCCAAAAACCGGCGAAATCCTGGCGATGGCATCCACCCCAAATCTAAATCTCAATGAATACTGGAACTATGGGGATGTTTTCCCCGATCCAACTCCGTACAACCGGGCAGTGGGACAAACTTATGAACCGGGTTCGGTATTCAAAGTTCTCACCATGGCTGCCGCCATTGATGCCGGCGCTGTCACTCCTGACACCCCCTTTCTGGATACCGGTGAAGTTCTAATTGGCGGATACACCATATATAACTGGGACAGAAATGCCTGGGGGCCGCAAACTATGACCACCTGTATGCAACATTCGTTGAATGTCTGTCTTACCTGGGTAGCCCAACAATTAGGGCCCACCCGTTTCTACCAATATTTACAGGCGTTTGGTATTGGACGTAAAACCAATATAGATTTAGCCGGAGAAGTGAATTTCCCTCTAGCTCTGCCCGGGGATGGCAACTGGTACCCCATCAACCTTGGTACAAATTCGTTCGGTCAGGGTGTTGCTGCCACCCCGCTGCAAATGATTACCGCAGCTTCTGCACTGGCCAATGACGGTAAAATGATGGCGCCGCACATTTTGCAATCAGTCGTTGAGAATGGGCGGCAGTATAACAATACACCCCAGGTGATTGGCAATCCCATTTCGGCCAAGTCAGCCAGAACAATCACAACACTATTGGCAAAATCCTTGGAAGAAGAAGCCTCAGATTCACTGGTGGAAGGCTATCGTGTTGCCGGTAAAACAGGTACTGCTGAAATCCCTGGACCGAACGGTTACGTAAGCAACCTGACCAACGCCTCTTTTGTTGGCTGGGGACCCGCAGATGATCCCCGTTTTGTTGTATATATTTGGCTCGAAAAACCAAAAAGCTCACCCTGGGGCTCCATTGTTGCTGCCCCTGTATTCAGCCAGGTCGTTCAAAGTCTGGTAGTTTCCATGAAAATCCCCCCGGATAATATTCGGCTGGGCTTGGTACAAAAGTAGAAGATGTTGTACTCATTAGCCGATTTACTCGACGCTCTAATTGGTAAAAGACTGAATGCCTCACGCATGCTGATAGCTGACGCAGTGATCGATTCGCGGCAAGTTATTCCTTCGGCGCTTTTTATTGCCATCCCCGGTGAACAGGTAGACGGACATGATTATCTTTCCCAATCTTTTTCGAGAGGAGCGCTTGCTGCTCTGATTGAAAAAGATGTTGCGGGCGAATTCCCCACTATCGATCTTCGAAATTCCATTCCAGATGACTTCACTCTACCCGAACCGCCATTCTGCCTGCGAGTAGATAACACATTGATAGCTCTCCAACAGGCAGCAAGTTTCTGGCGCAGTCAACTTGCAGTGGATGTTGTTGGCATTACCGGATCAGTCGGAAAATCGACCACCAAGGAATTGGTGGCTGAAGTTCTCTCCAGACGGTTTTCAACCATTAAGAACCTGGGGAACTATAACAACGAGATCGGACTACCATTGACCATGCTGCGTATGACCCGCGCAACTCAGGTAGCGATTTTAGAAATGGGCTTCTACATTCCTGGTGAAATAAAATTCCTATGTGATATTGCCCAACCACGAGTGGGAATCGTTACAAACGTTGGCACCGTCCACGCTGAAAGGGCTGGCTCTCAGGAAAACATCGCGCGAGGAAAAGCGGAACTGGTTGAAAGCCTTCCATCATCTCCGGAAGGAATAGCTATATTAAACAGAGATGATCCGTGGGTATGTTGGATGGAAGATAAAACCCGCGCCACAGTTCTGACATACAGCCAGCAATCTGAAGCGCATATAACCGCCAGAGATATCATTGGATTAGGGTTGGATGGTATCGAATTTACCCTTCGATATGGCCAAAGATCTCATCGGTTGCATGTCCCGCTCATCGGAAAACATTCAGTTCTCACCGTCCTACGGGCTGCTGCTGCTGGGTTTGCTTTTAATCTCACCTGGGAAGAGATTATTGATGGCCTTCAAACCAGTACAGCCCAATTACGACTGTCTGCAGTTCAATCCAGCCATGGCGCAATGATTCTGGATGACACGTACAACGCAGCCCCAGAATCAACAATGGCAGCCTTAGATCTTCTTTTTGAAATTCCCGGTCGGCGAATTGCTGTTTTAGGCGATATGCTCGAACTCGGCCCGTATGAAAAAACAGGACATGAATGGGTCGGAGCAAGAGCAGCTAAAGTCGCAGATCAACTGATTGCGGTCGGTCCACGCGCCCGAATGATTGCTGAATCCGCTCTGGCCGCAGGAATGCCAGTAACGGCTGTCGCCTGCGTGGATGCTGTCCCCCAGGCAATAGATGTATTGAAATCCATTCTTGGCGAAGGTGATGTTGTTTTAATAAAAGGATCCCACGGCTTGAGAATGGATCGGATTGTAAGAGAGATTGAGGCAACTGGATGAGAGAAACCTCCATCGCCTTAACCCTGAGTGGATTGAGTTTCTTGATGACTGTGATATGGGGAGGACCGCTGATTCGAATTTTACGCCATTTTCGTATCGGCAAATTGATCAGATTTGAAGGCCCAAATAGTCATATCACTAAACTGGGAACCCCAACGATGGGCGGTTGGATGATCATCGTCCCCGTTGTGTTGGTAACTATTTTAATGAATGCCGCCATCATCTTTGGATTGAAAATCTTCTCTACCATCGTATTTATTCCGCTGGCAGTTCTGCTTGGGTACGGCTGCCTCGGAGCTATTGACGATTGGGAAGGCATTCGGGGAGAACGAATTGGCAAAGGCATGAGCGCCAGGACAAAATTGCTCATCCAGATTATTTTTGCCATTCCGGTGGCTTATCTGCTAAGAGATGTGATTCATGTACCTCAAATGTTCTGGCCAGGTGTCTATGATGCGTTTGACCTGGGCGGATGGTATATCCCGATTGCCGTATTTATCATTATCGCCAGTTCCAATGCTGTCAACTTTACAGATGGGCTTGACGGCCTGGCGGGCTTGATTGCTGCTACCGCTTTCGCCGCCTTTGGCGGGATTGCTCTTCTACAAGGACAGGATTTTATCGGCCGGTTCTGTTTCACAATGGTAGGAGCGCTGTTCGGTTTCTTATGGTTCAACGTTCACCCGGCCGAACTTTTTATGGGCGACACGGGAAGTCTGTCAATTGGGGCAACGCTGGGTGTAATAGCACTTATGACCGGGCAGTGGCTTCTATTACCTGTCATTGCAATTATCCCTGTTAGTGAAGGAATAAGTGTCGTCTTGCAAATCTTTTACTTCCGTATCACAAAAGGGAAACGGTTATTCAAGATGGCTCCTCTGCACCATCATTTTGAACTATTAGGTTGGAGCGAAACTCAGGTCGTTCAACGCTTCTGGCTGGTCTCATTGGTTTTTGCAATGGCCGGAATTGCATTGGCATTGGTGTAAATATGAGAGATTGGTCGAAAGAGAACGTTTTGATTATTGGAGCAGCCCGGCAAGGACTGGCTTTAACCCGCTACCTGTGCTCAATCGGCTGCCGGGTTACTCTGAATGATAATCGCCCACCAGATCAGCTCACCAAAGCAATTGATTCACTTTCCGGATTGCCAGTAAATTATATTTTTGCCGGACACCCACTTGAATCTTTGCAAGGGGCCACTTTAGTTTGCATTTCTGGCGGTGTCTCTCCGGAAATGCCGCTGGTTTTGGAAGCCCGCAAGCAAAATATACCAATTTCCAATGATGCTCAAATTTTCATGGAAATGGTCCCCTGCCCTACAATCGGAATTACCGGATCAGCCGGCAAAACAACAACGACAACCCTGGTCGGTAGAATAGCCAACGCCGGAGCCAATCCCGGGCAAAAAATATGGATTGGCGGCAATATTGGTACCCCATTAATCACTTTCATTGATGAAATCAAACAAACTGATCTGGTTGTGCTGGAACTTTCAAGCTTTCAATTGGAATTGATGTCTTCTTCTCCAAGTACCAGCGCAGTCTTAAACATCACCCCCAACCACCTTGACCGGCATGGAACAATGGATGCCTACAAAACAGCCAAACGCAGGATTTTGGATTTCCAAAAACCGGGTGACCACGCTATCCTCTGTCGTGATGATGCCGGTTCTGCTGAACTTATTCCCTTTATAAACTGCGACCTGACCACCTTTGGCTGGAACCGGCCAATGGACAGAGTCCCCGGTACGTTTTTGCAGGAGAAAGAACTGATCTACTTTGATGGAAAGAACGACCAAGTACTGTTTAATCAGGAAGATATCGCATTGCGCGGAGACCACAATTTATTGAATGTGCTGGCAGCCTGCGCTATCGCAATCGCAGCAGGTTTTGATAATAACGCCATGCGAGCCGGAATCAAAGGATTTGGCGGAGTTGACCACCGCCTTGAATTTGTCGAAGATGTGAATGGGGCAACCTGGTACAACGATTCGATCGCAACTGCCCCAGAACGAACTATGGCCGCCATTCGCTCGTTTACCGAACCATTGGTTCTATTGATTGGCGGTCGCGACAAAAAGCTACCATGGGAAGATTTGGCTGAACTTATATTGAACAGAGTCGACCATGTTGTCGTTTTTGGTGAGGCTGCTCCAAAAATACTGGCTGTCCTAGAAAAAGTAATCGCCGGGACATCACCTTTGACTATTGATCATGCTGCCGGATTAGGCCAGGCCGTACAGATGGCTTTTAATCGATCAGAACCGGACGATGTTGTGTTGCTATCACCTGGAGGAACAAGTTATGACGAATTTGAAGACTTTGAGGAGCGTGGCGAGTGCTTCAGGACTCTAGTCAAAAACCTTCTATAATCGCCCAGACTCAAGAACTGGCGGAAAAAACCCAGCGCTGGTTGCGTCTTGGGATAGATATCCCCCTTGTTCTTTCAATCATTACGCTGCTCCTATTCGGATTGCTGATGGTTTACTCGGCCAGTTGGAAATTTTCCATCCAATTAGGCCAACCAGCAGCTTATATGTTCATCCGACAAATCGTTTGGGTAGTGTTAGGAACATTTCTGGCGGTTTTTTTGAGCCGGATTGATTACCATAAGTATGAGAAGGTCTTATTACCGATTATTTTTAGCACATATGCCTTGTTGATATTCGTTCTAGCGCTGCGTGATACCCGCCTGGGCGCTGATCGTTCCATCCTTTTTGGTTCCATCCAGCCATCTGAATTGGCAAAAGTTATTACCATTCTTTATCTAAGTTTCTGGTTGAACAAACATAAACCGGTTTTGAATAATTTTTCACTTGGAATTCTCCCCATGATTATTATCGTCGGGATCAATGCAGGACTGGTTCTATTACAGCCGGATATTAGCGCTGCTGCGACAATCATTCTTTTAGGCGGTATCCTGTTCTACCTCGCCGGTGGGGATATGAAAAAGATTGTGTTCGTCCTTTTCTTTACAGCAGCCATTGGGGCAATCATTGTTGCGGTTAGCGCTACTGGCCGCACCCGTATGATGGACTACATCAGCGGATTGCAGAATCCTGTGATGGCTTCCTATCATGTGCAACGTTCATTAGAAGCCATCGTTAAAGGTGGATTTTTCGGTGTGGGTATCGGCCGCGCAACTACCAAATTCACCGGGCTGCCTGTAGCCCCAACCGATTCCATTTTCGCAGTAATTGCAGAAGAAACCGGCTTGATGGGCGCCATTTTTGTTGTAAGTCTATATCTCATCATTCTGTGGCGCGGTTTTTACATCGCCAATAAAGCCCCTGATTCACTGGGGAAACTACTGGCGGCTGGATTAACTATCTGGATATTCATGGAATCCGGAATCAATATGGGCGTTATGGTCAACTTAATCCCCTTTGCTGGAAATGCTTTGCCTTTGATAAGCGCTGGTGGTTCCAGCATGACAATGACCATGATGAGTCTTGGAATTATTTTGAATATTGCCCGAACTACCAACGGTGTCATCCCGGAAAGGAGGCCAGCCAGTGCGATTGTTAATTTGCGCGGGCGGGACCGGAGGGGGAGTTTATCCCGCTCTGGCCGTTTTGAAGGCCCTCGGTGATGAAGCTAAATCCGTTTTGTGGGTTGGCGGAGAAGGTGGAATGGAAACGGAAATGATTAGCCGTTTAAACATTCCTTATTCTTCCATCCCCGCAGCCGGTGTACACGGGGTTGGATTTCTGTCACTGCCTGCCAATATCTTTCGGTTGGTGCGGGGCGTGTTTGAATCCCGCCGTATTCTTGCCCGGTTCAAACCCGATGCGCTGCTCTTCACCGGTGGATTTGTTGCTGTTCCCATGGCAATTGCTGGCAGAAAAATTGCCTCCCTGCTATTTATCCCTGATATTGAACCTGGACTGGCAATCAAAGCGATTGCCCGTTTTTCTAATCGAATTGCAGTCACCGTCAAAGAGACAAAAGAATTCTTTCCATTCCATCAGCACATGGTTATAACCGGTTATCCAACCCGCCCAGAACTCTCTGGCTGGACACGAGAAACCGCCCACAGCCATTTCGGCCTGCACGACCAAAAACCTGTACTGCTGGTTTTTGGTGGAAGTAAGGGAGCCCAATCCATCAACCATTCGGTTCTTGAGAACCTGGCTGGCCTGCTGGAATTCGCTCAGGTGGTTCATATCACCGGACTAGCGAACTACCACGAAGCCACCCAGGCAGCGGATAGACTATCTATTAACAATTGTGATTATCACCCATACGCTTATTTACATGAAGATATGGGAGCAGCATTTGCCGCAGCCGATCTGGCAGTTTGTCGCGCAGGTGCATCCACACTGGGAGAACTTCCCCTTTTTGGTTTACCAGTAGTACTAATTCCGTATCCCTACGCCTGGCAATATCAAAAAGTCAACGCCGAATATCTAGTCCAACACGGCGGAGCCGTAATGTTGATAGATGAAAACCTAAAAACCGAGCTCCTTTCAACTGTGTCCAGCCTACTGCAATCCCCTGATCGGTTAGCTGAAATGCGGCATAGCTTCAAATCTTTAGCTACCCCGCAAGCTGCAAAAGATATTGCAAATATCCTGCAGGAACTGGTAAGCGAAAAAGAGGAGAAAGCTTCCAATGATTAGCCTTCAAGTCATTTTCTGGATTTTTGTGATTATCTTCGCCGTTATTGGCGCCATTCGCGGTTGGGCACGTGAAGTTTTGGTAACCTTCAGTTGCGTTTTAGGGATATTTATCCTGTTCCTTTTGGAGAACTACGCGGAATTTGCCAAACAAGGGGCGTTATTCACCAACCCAACCTCGCACTTCTGGCTACAGGCTGTTGTATTTGGAAGCCTTGTCTTTTTTGGGTACCAATCCCCCAATCTACCGGCATTGGCAGGGCATGTCCGCTTCAATAACCTGACTTTCATCGATAACCTGGCTGGCCTATTCCTCGGAGCCTTAAACGGATATTTCATTTTTGGTAGCCTATGGTTCTTCATGGATGTCGCCGGATATCCTTTTTCAATAATTACCGCCCCGGCTGGAGGGACAGAAATCGGAGATGCGGCCATCAATATGTTGGCGTATCTTCCTCCTCATTGGCTGGTTTCTCCGGCAATTTATTTTTCAGCGGTACTCGCACTGGCTCTGGTACTGGTGGTGTTTCTATGACAAACCGGGTGCATTTCATTGGGATTGGCGGCACCGGGATTTCTGCCATTGCGAAAGTGTTGGTGGAAAAAGGCTGGCAGGTCAGTGGCTCTGATCGGTCAGCTTCAAGCTATACCGATGAAATGGGAGCCCTGGGCGTTAAAGTATTTTTCAATCATGCTGCTGCCAATATTGGAGAGATTGATTTTGTAGTCCGCTCTTCCGCAATTCCGGATGACAATATTGAAGTTATTACTGCTTTAGAAAAAGGTCAGTCGGTTTTAAAACGGGTTGATTTTCTCCCACAGGTAATTGGCGACCAGTCCTGGATCGCAGTAGCCGGAACGCACGGTAAAACAACCACCACCGCTATGATAGCCTCAATCTTGATGGATGCCGGAATGGATCCATCCTTCATTATTGGAAGTGTTTCCAAAAACCTTGGAACTAATGCACACGCCGGCAAAGGCGACTACTTCGTCATTGAAGCTGATGAATACGACTCAATGTTCCTCGGATTACACCCGACACTTGCTGTAATTACCAATATTGAGCACGACCACCCCGATTGCTACCCTACCCCGGAAGTATATAGTAAAGCATTCGTCAATTTCCTTGCAAATCTCAAACCGCGCGGTATTGTAGTTTTGGGTGCAGACAACCCGGGTTGCATGTCATTAAAGGATCAGATTTCAGTAAATATCCCGGTCCAAACGTTTTCAGCCTATTCTTTACTAAATCGCAATCCTTTCATTGACCAGCAAAACGCGGATTATCTCCTCATCCAAAAAGATGATGGCTCTTATTCAGTATCTTTGCAGGAAGCATTGCACTTCAAAAAAGAAATTCTTTCACTTAAGCTAGGGGTACCGGGTATTCACAACCTTCAAAACGGGATGGCTGCTGCCGTAGCGGCTCTGATCGCCGGCGTTGATCCAGAAGTGATCAGTCGTTCTCTGGCAGAATTCCGTGGAACTGGCCGCCGCTTTGAAATTATGGGAGAAATAAACGGAATCACTCTCGTTGATGACTATGCGCATCATCCAACAGAAATTCGGGCTACCCTTCAAGCAGCCCGCATGGCCTTCCCCGGCCGTCGTTTGTGGACCGTCTGGCAGCCGCACACTTATAGCCGCACTCAAACCCTGTTGACCGACTACATCGAGGCCATCTCACAATCGGATCAGATTGTGATTACAGAAGTTTTCGCAGCCCGTGAAAAATCAACCGGTTTTTCTGCTGCTCAGATCGCCGAGAGTGTAATTAACATTCCGGTCACATTTGCACCCTCGCTTGACTTTGCCTCAAATTACCTGGAAGAACACCTGCAACCCGGCGACGTGGTTCTAGTACTTTCTGCCGGAGATGCGACACAAATCAACCTAACATTGTTGAAATCCCCTATTCTCTTAGCGGCTACTGCCAGTCAGAAAGCACTTTCCGTATGATGTCTTCCCCGGTACTCTCACCTGCTTTGATGACCTCTCTGCGCGAATTTTTCGGCGACCGATTACAGGAAAATGTGGTGTTGGCAAATTACACTACAGCCCATGTCGGCGGTCCGGCTGATGGTCTGCTAGTTGCCACCTCCAGTCATGAACTGGAAGAAATATTTACTACTCTCTGGAGCTTGCAATGCCCTGTTTACCTACTCGGGAGCGGCTCAAATGTTCTGGTCAGCGATGCCGGCTACCGCGGAGTCGTAGTAATAAACCATGCCCGTAATATCAAAATTGATATGCACCATACGCCCCCTAGCGTTTGGGCGGAGAGTGGCGCTAATCTGGGCGGAATGGCTCGTCAGGTTGCCCTACGAGGTTTGAGTGGTGTGGAATGGGCAGCTACTGTTCCCGGCACTATGGGTGGGGCAGTTTTTGGCAATGCCGGCGCGTTTGAATCTGATACTGCTTCAAACCTCAAAACGGCCGAAATCTTGCACCAATTCGAGGGAAAACAAGTTTGGTCTGTCGAAAAATTGGAATACGGCTACCGGACGAGTTGGTTAAAGAAAAATCCAGGGCAAGTAGTTATCCTCACCGCCCGCTTTGAACTGGCTGAAGATCACCAGGAAGCCGTACAAGCCCGCATCGATGAATTCTCCGCCCGCCGCCGCAATTCACAACCGCCCGGCGCCAGTATGGGCTCTATGTTCAAAAATCCGGCGCGAGACCATGCCGGAAGGCTGATCGACGCAGCCGGACTACGGGGTGTGCGCGTAGGAGGCGCACATATCAGCGAAAAACACGCAAATTTCTTTATTACCGATGAAACCGCAACTGCTTCGGATATCTGGGCGCTTATTCAAATTTCGCAATCCAGAGTTTCTGAAGCCTTCGGCGTTTCTTTAGAATTAGAGGTTGAACTGGTTGGAGATTTTTCCGCCAGTGGTAAATCTACAACAAATGTTAGGAAATACAAATAATGGAAAATAAGATCCGCATTGGTGTCATTTTTGGTGGTCGTTCCGGAGAACATGCCGTATCCTTGATGTCTGCCCGCTCTGTTCTGTCTGTAATGAATCCGGCAAAATATGCTATTACCCAAATCGGCATTACGAAAGCGGGAGAATGGTACACCGGTGAGGAAATGCTTTCAGCCCTTGAAAACGAAGATTTCAAAGGACTTAATAAGGCGATTTTGCAACCGGTTCCAGACTCAGCGTATCTTTATCGAATATTGGAAACAGTTGACGGTCTCAAACTTGAGTTAGCCGCTGAGTTGGATGTTATTTACCCGGTTTTGCACGGTACATTTGGTGAAGATGGCACCCTGCAAGGATTGCTCGAAATGGCGGATATCGCCTACGTGGGCGCCGGTGTGTTAGGCTCATCTGTTGGAATGGACAAAGGTCTATTCAAAGATGTAATGCGGGCAAATGGCGTTCCGGTAGTTGAATCCATCACCGTATCCAGAATGGAAATTGAAAAAGACCTGAACAGTGTCATCACGCGTGCGGAAAATTTCTCCCTTTACCCATTCTTTGTAAAACCTGCCAACCTGGGCTCATCTGTGGGTATTTCTAAATGCCGTAACCGTTCTGATCTTATGGAAGGCATAATCGATGCTGCCCGCTTCGACCGTCGGATATTGGTCGAACGTGGCTTGAACAATCCACGTGAAATTGAGATCAGCGTTTTGGGAAATCAAAAACCGGTGGCCTCCGTTGCCGGCGAGATTCGCCCTGAAGCAGATTTCTATTCCTATTCCGCCAAATATTTAGATGACCGCTCCAAATTAACCATCCCTGCCGATTTACCGGCCAACACCGCCAGTCAAATGCAGGAAATGGCCATAAAAGTGTACAGCGCCATTGATTGCGCCGGCATGGCGCGGGTTGATTTTCTGCTTGACCGTGAAACTGGTGAATTCTTTATCAGTGAAGTTAATACCCTCCCTGGATTTACTAAGATCAGCATGTATCCAAAGCTTTGGGAGGCCAGCGGGCTTCCCTATGCCCAATTAATTGACCGCCTGGTGGAACTGGCGCTCGAGCGTAAAGCCGACCGCGATCACACCATCCGCACTTACGAAGGATAACGAAGTCGTTATGACCGGATTCAGCGATATCTTCACGCAAAAACCGAGAAATTCTGCTCTTCAGCAGGCTGTTCCGCGCGCAGACAGAAATAAACGGCCTTCCTTGTTGAAAGCTCTCTTTGGGTCTTCAAAAAGCGAGAAAGCAAATAAAACTACGCACTATCCGGTTATCAAACCCACACCCGGCTTCAATTCTATGGCCAATAAGCCGGCAATATCCAAATTAAACAGCCTATCCAAACTGTTCGGCATAAAACCCGTCCAAACTCCTCTCGAAAATCTGCAAGAACAGTTAATAAAAGAAAAACCGCACGGAGAGAACGGTATTGGGCGTCTATTCCGCAAGATGCACGTATTTCAGCCCAAACAGATCAAGATGATGCCGCCACGCGGAACAGTAATACCCAACCACCCTACCCGCGGTGTGGTTATGCCCAATCGGGTGCCATCCAGTACAGTTCGCAGTATCAACTCACCCATAGCCCGTGGTTCATTCCTGGGGAAATTTAACCGCTCCAGTCAGAATGTGGCTAGGACAGTCGTCACGACTTTCGTCAAGCCGAAGCCCGTCGAAACAATTCCTGTCCCCAAACCAAAAAACATGAAAGAATGGATGATTGCGTTCCGCACCAATCTCTCGTCCATTCATCTCAAGGGAAATAAGACTGCAGCGGCTCATATGCACACCACGCCCATTGTGACCCGGCGTGGGGCTTACGGAATTCCGTTTCACCAGAAGACGCAAACCAAAATCCGGCGGCAGTTGTACTTTTCTCTGGGAGCCAGCGGCGCTGAAATTCGATTACCTGCGCTGCTTTTCTTCAATCCGGGTTGGAGATTCCTCTCCGGGTTATTGATGCTAGCCAGCACAGCTTGTATGGGGTTTATGGTTTATGCACCTGAATTTCAGGTTACCAGTGTGGAAGTAAATGGACTGAACCGCCTGGAACCTGAACGCATCCAACCTATTCTTGATCTGGCCAATCGCCCGGTAATCCTGATTGATGCAGATTCCATTAAAGATCGGGTTTCAAAAGTTCTGCCCGAGTTGAAAGATATTCGAGTAGCCGTTGGATTTCCAGCTAGTATCACAATTTCATTGGGCGAGCGGAAACCCGCACTCGTGTGGGATAACAACGGTCAGGTAAGCTGGGTTGACACAGAAGGTATATTAATTCCGGTTCAAGGAAATGGCGGTGAATTGCTCACCATTCTTTCTGATGTTCCCCCTCCGGTTTTGGAAATTAATTCTATAAAAGAAATCTTCAAAGCCTACGCTGCCGCTGGAGTTCAGTTTGCTCCCCGCGCCAAACCGGCCGTAAATTCTAATGACTCAGTGGAAGAACCACAATTTCCCGGAATGCAACAGGTTGAACCATCCGTTCTCGCAACAGCAGTTCAATTAAGCATCATGATGCCGGCTGGCGCTCAATTACTGTATAGTAATAAATATGGCTTCGGCTGGAATGATCAGCTTCAGAACATGAATGTGTATATAGGCCAGGATCTTTCAAACCTGGATGTCAAAATAAATGAGTATTCGGCAATCATGCTTTCCTTACAGAAAGACGATATCAAACCAGGTTTGATCAGTCTGGAACATGTGCATGCGCCATTTTATCGATTGGAGAGGCAATAAATCATGGATGAGCCCATTGTTGTAGGTATCGATATTGGCACAACCAAAGTTTGCACCCTGGTGGCAAGAGTGGAAGGCGAACGTTCGCTGCGCATATTGGGTGTCGGGATTGAACCATCACAGGGTATTCGTAAAGGCACTATTGTTGATCTTTCCAGCGCTACACAGGCGGTTTCCCGCTCAATTGAAAAAGCCCAGCGCACTTCAGGATTGGAAATCACTTCAGCGCTCATCAGTCTGGCCGGTTCGCACATTGAATCCAATAACACCAAGGGCGTGGTCGGTATATCCGGCCGTGTAATTGAAATGGCAGATGTCAACCGCGCCTTGGAACAAGCTCAGGCAGTCTCACCCCCGCATAATCGCGAAGTGATTCACATCATTCAGAGAGGCTTCTCCATTGATGGGCAGGAAGGTATCCGCCTGCCGGTGGGGCTGCATGGATACCGGCTCGAGGTGGAAGCGCACATCATTACCGCATCATCAGCCACTGTGGAAAACTTGCGGAAATGCGTGCAGGCTTCCGGTGTTGGCGTTTCGCAATTCGTTTTGAACCCATTAGCCTCAGCCGAAGTTGTTCTTACGGAAACCGAACGCGAAATGGGTGTCGTGGTATGCGATATTGGCGGCGGTACCAGCGACATGGCCATCTACATCAATGGAGATGTGTGGCACACCATGGTTTTGCCAATCGGTGGAAACCACATCACTTCTGATATTGCACACGGCATAGGACTTTCGTTATCGCAGGCCGAAGAAGTAAAGAAGTTATACGGCTGCGCCAATGAGCAAGAAGTGGCCGAAAATGATGTATTTTCCGTTCGCAAATTTGGCGAAGACCGCTCCAGTTCAGTCAGCCGTAAGAAGTTGGCAGAAATCATTTTTGCGCGCGTTGAAGAAATCTTTGAATTGCAAATGCAAGAAATCAAACGTTCTGGATATGACGGATTACTCCCTGCAGGCATGGTGCTGACTGGTGGAAGCAGCCTGCTGCCGGGAATTCGAACCGCCGCCAGTCAGGTACTGGGAATCCCCGTCCGCATTGCCGGCCCAGAGAACCTGCTTGGATTGACGGATCAATTGCAATCGCCTGCCTATTCAGCCAGTGTCGGCTTGTTGAATTGGGCGATTCTAATGAATGATGCCAGCGTTGTAATGCGCGGAGGAGGTTTGCATGTCAATTTGCCCAAAATGGATTTTGTCGCCATAAAAAAGTTCTTTGCACAGCTTTTACCGTAGGTGCAACTTTTGCTCCACATTGAGGAGTGTGGCGTAAATCGTAATCATAAAGTAAAATCAATTTTGAGGATTGAGTGAGGAGAATACTATGGAACGCATCAATATCAACCAACCCGAATCCTTTGCCCGAATTAAGGTTATTGGCGTAGGCGGCGGCGGGTGCAATGCAGTCAACCGCATGATCGATGAAGGATTAAGCGGCATCGAGTTTATTACCATTAATACCGATGCTCAAGCGTTGGTGCTTTCAAAAGCCCCCACGCGGGTGCGCATCGGCGAAAAGGTCACCCGCGGACTGGGCGCTGGCGGCAACCCGGAGGTTGGACGCAAAGCGGCCGAGGAATCGGCTGAAGACCTGTATGAGGTTCTAAAAGGTAGTGATATGGTTTTCATTACGGCCGGCCTTGGCGGAGGAACCGGTACCGGAGCAGCAGCCATCATTGCCCAGATTGCCAAAGAAATCGGTGCTTTGACCATTGGCGTGGTCACCCGCCCGTTCACATTTGAAGGCAACCACCGCGCCAAATCTGCCGACGAGGGCATTGCCAAACTAAAAGAACATGCCGATACCCTGATTGTCATCCCCAATGACAAACTCCTGCAAATTGTGGATAAACGCGCCAGTATTGCGGATGCCTTCAAAACAGCAGATGATGTTCTGCGCCAGGGTATTCAGGGTATTTCTGAATTAATTACCATTCCCGGTCTCATCAACCTGGACTTTGCCGATGTACGTACGATTATGTCTGAAGGCGGCGCGGCGCTGATGGCTGTTGGCCGCGCCTCTGGGGAAGACCGCGCCCGCATTGCCGCCGAACAGGCTATATCCAGCCAACTGCTGGATATCACCATTGACGGTGCGCGCGGTATCCTGTTCAATGTAACCGGTGGTAACGGACTGACCCTCTTCGAGGTCAACCAGGCGGCGGCCATTATCAAGGAAGGCGCCCACCCGGATGTAAACTTGATCTTCGGCGCGGTGATCGACCCGAATCTCGGAGATGAAGTTCACATCACGGTGATCGCCACGGGCTTTGACCGCAGCAACATGCCCCGGCGCACCAATACCAATGTGAACAGCCAGGTTGATATGAACCGGCTGAACCCGGCTCGCGTCTCTGTGGCAGGCGATAACCGCCAACTACAGCCCGCCGATTTCAAACCTGTGATTATGGATACTGGCGATATTGACATCCCCACGTTTATGCGTAAACGTCAGAATGCCAACCACAACGATTATTAATTAAGTTCTACCCCACTTCTTGCGTTCCACAGACTGTTGGTTATTCTCTAACCAGCAGTCTGTTTTCTTTATAGTATTCATAACAGAAGTATGGTTTTCTGGAACATTTTTGATGACTATTTCCCGTTTAGCAAATAACACTTTTATCTCCTTTTTCGTATTTTTTGAGTATTCATGGTTAGCAATTTTGCGTTTGAGCAAATCATAATATTCTAATGTTAACATTCCGCTGAATCCCTTGATTCTCGCCATTGGTTATGCTAGAATGAATAGGTACTATATTTAGCCCACAACTATATACAAACCCCCATATATGGGGTATTCTTATCCAGGGTAACTCGTGAGGGTATATGCGCTGTCCATATTGTCAACACACGGAAACAAAGGTTATTGATACCTCGCATGATCCGCGCGGCGGTGTCCGGCGCCGCCGGGAATGTGAATCATGCCGAAAGCGCTTCTCCACCTACGAGCGCCCCATCCTGGCGACCCCGCTCATTATCAAAAAAGATGGAACCCGCGAAGAATTTGACCGCGATAAATTGATGCGTGGAATCCGCATTGCCTGCGTCAAACGGCCGGTCTCCGCCTCAGAAATTGAACAGTTGGTGGGCGAGATTGAGTCTTACTTGCAGCAAGTTGGACGGGCCGAAGTAGCTTCCCGGCTTATCGGCGACAAGGTGATTGAACGGCTGAAAGATATGGATCTGATTGCTTACATACGCTACACGATTGTGTACTTACAGTTGGACGATTTGCACGAAATTCGTAACGAAATAGATCATTTATTGGAAGGTGAAGGATAAACAGCAAGTAAGAAAAAGCCGCAACAGTCTCAACAAAAAAAACCATTTCCACCCCGGCTCCCAAAAAACCGCTCCACCCTGTTACATTGACGGACAACGCCCGCCAGGTACTGGTACGGCGCTACGTGCGCCGCGGTGAGGACGGTCTTCCCGCCGAAACGGTTGAGGAGATGTTCTGGCGTGTGGCATACAACATCGCCAAAGTTGAGACTGCTTTTAAACAGGATGTGCATGCACTGGCTGAAAAATATTATGACCTGCTCACCTCGCGCAAGTTTTTCCCCAACTCCCCCACCTTCACCGGTGCCGGCACCCCGCTCGGGCAGCTGGCGGCTTGTTTCGTACTGCCCATTGCGGATGATATGGGAAAGGATTCCACCGGCATATTC
>JBAWYZ010000012.1:0-19973 GCA_037143255.1 Leptolinea sp.
AAAATATGGATTTGATATTGACCCAAAGGCTGAAATATGGCAGTTGCCCGTAGGGGTTCAACAACGGGTTGAAATATTAAAAGCTCTTTATCGGAATGCCGAATTATTGATCCTGGATGAACCAACTGCAGTGCTTACACCGGGTGAGGTTGACGAATTATTAGATGTTTTAAAGAATTTGACGAAACAAGGCCTTTCGATTATTTTAATTACCCATAAGCTGGAAGAAGTAATGTCAGCATCAGACCGGGTAACGATCCTCAGGGATGGAAGGGTTATCAATACCGTCAAAGTTTCCGAAACAAATACGCGGGAATTAGCCAGCATGATGGTTGGAAGAGAAGTATTTCTAAATATTGATAAACCGGAGCTAAAAGCTGGCGAGATCGTACTAAAAGTAGAAAATCTATCGGCAAAAGATAGCCGTAACCTGCCTGCTGTGAAGAATGTTAGTTTTGAAATTCGGCGAAACGAAATTTTTGGAATTGCCGGGGTAGATGGGAACGGACAAACCGAACTGGCAGATGTGCTTGCTGGATTGCGGACTGCTACCTCAGGAAAAATTGAAGTTTCAGGAAAAGAAGCTACAAATCTCACTCCCCTTGAGATTATGAATATGGGAGTTTCTTATGTCCCCCCGGATCGCCAACACACAGGATTAGTATTGGATTTTTCATTGATTGAAAATCTTATCGGGAAAAGTTATTTTCGGATGCCATTTTCGAAAAATGGAATATTCCAAAAAGCTGCAATTAAGAGTTTTTCAGAAAAGGCAATTCTCGATTTTGATGTCCGTACACCTGGTCCTGAATTGGCTGCCAAAATGCTTTCTGGCGGCAACCAACAAAAAGTTGTTTTAGCCCGTGAACTCAGTGGGAACCCCGATTTGTTAATTGCATCCCAACCTACTCGGGGTCTTGATGTCGGCGCAACAGAATACGTGCGCAATCGGATGGTGGATGCCAGAAACAAAGGGACTGCCATCTTGCTTATTTCTACCGAGTTGGAAGAAATATTATCTCTTTCAGATCGAATTGCCGTCATGTATGAAGGCGAAATTATGGGTATCATTCCTGGAAAAGGCGCTGGTATTCAACAGATCGGAGAAATGATGGCAGGAAGTCTCAAAGTTGGCGACCTAACAAAAGAAAAGGAGGTTGAAAATCCTTTATGAAGACTCAAACAAAAATGACGGATGTCTGGCGTTCTTACCTGGAACGATCATTCAGCATTCTTATCCCTCTCGCTGCAATATTGGCTGCCTTTCTTGTAAGCGCTATTCTCATCATTGCATGGGGCGCTAATCCCCTGGATGCTTATGCGGCGTTATTTCGAGGCGCATTTGGCAGCCCTAACGCGATTGCTACCACTTTAGAGCGCATGACCCCTTTGGTCTTTACCGGACTGGCAGTGGCTTATGGCTATCGCGGCGGCTTTTTTAATATTGGCGCCGAAGGGCAACTTTATATGGGCGCGATTGCTGCAGTCTGGGTTGCTATTACGGTACCAGGTTGGCCGGCCTGGTTGTTGATCCCTGCCTGCACGCTAGCCGCTGGTTTTGCCGGATTGCTCTGGGTGTTACTACCAGCCATCTTAAAAGCCAGACGTGGCATAAATGAAGTATTGACAACGCTTTTAATGAACTACATAGCGGTTCAAATCTTTGAGTGGCTAATCCGTGTTGATCATTACACTACAGCTGTGAAGCCATTTGACGGCACGACCCCGGTGTGGACCTGGGTAAATTGGATTGGGTTGCGCGATATTTCACAGCCGTATCCAAAAAGCCCGGTTTTAGTAGATTCATCTTTTATGCCTTCTGTAAGGTCGTTCTTTGAAATCGACTTTATTAAAAACATATTCGGTCAGGCAGACTGGGCTCAAAGTATCTTCCAAATGCCTGCCTTTAATCGAATGACACTTTCTCCAATCCTCGCCATCCTGGCTGCTTCGCTTATTTTCTTTATAATGTTCAAAACAGTCACTGGCTACAGTTCACGGGCGGTTGGAATTAATCCTGCGGCAGCCAAATTTATGGGTATAAATGTTAATCGTACTTTTTTTACGACAGCCTTAATTAGTGGGACTCTCGCAGGTTTGGCGGGTGGAATGGAAATATTGGGAACGCAACATGGATTAATTCCAGGGTTCTTAATCAATGCCGGGTTTGATGGAATACCAGTGGCTCTCATTGGACAACTGCATCCATTTGGGGCGGTGCTGAGCGCAGCCTTCTTTGGCGCTTTACGAGCTGGCTCAAATAAAATGCAGGTACTCACTTCGGTTCCGGTTGCCGTGGTTTATATCATCCAGGCATTGGCAATCTTATTTGCAATTGCTGGAACAACAATTGATCTCCAGTCAATATTAAAAAAGAGACGTCTATCAAAAACAAATATTGCTGCAAAGCCAGCAGAATCAGAGGCAGCAAATGGGTGAGTTCGCAAATATTTTTCTGAATGTTGATTTTTATGTTGCGATCATACGTATGGCGGCTCCATTGTTATTAGCTGCAGTTGGCAGTTTATTTGCTGAACGAGCCGGTGTGGTCACTTTCAGTATGGAATCAATGATGCTGATGGGTACTCTGGGCGCTGTAATTGGGAGCGGGTTGACTAATAACGCCTGGGTTGGGTTGGTTGTGGCCATCATTTTTGGGATGTTGATCGCCTTGTTGTATGCAGTTTGGGCCGTTTCTATCGGTTCG
Organism: Leptolinea sp.; assembly: GCA_037143255.1. Classification (GTDB taxonomy): domain Bacteria; phylum Chloroflexota; class Anaerolineae; order Anaerolineales; family Anaerolineaceae; genus Leptolinea. The sequence goes on from JBAWYZ010000012.1 coordinate 2,708, forward strand.
CACCAAATTGTTACCAGTGTAGGCCTGAATCTCGGCGCCCTGGGGTTGACCAGCATTCTTTACGTGATGATATTCACTCGTGGGGCCGAAGTCATTCAAAAAATTATCAAAGTTCCCATGTTGTCCATTTGGAAGATTCCGCTGCTTGGTGATATCCCTTTTATTGGGCCTGTTTTCTTTCAACAGCTTCCGTTGGTTTATCTAGGCTATTTATTGGTGCCTTTTGTCTGGTTTATTTTATATCGCACAACCTGGGGTTTACAAATCCGGGCAGTCGGTGAACACCCGCACGCGGCCGATACCGTTGGTATCAGTGTGGTAAAAGTGCGTTATTTATCCATATTGTTTTCTGGGGCAATGAGCGGCCTGGCAGGTGCGTTTTTATCGATTGGTCTGCTGGGAGCATTTCAGGAAAACATGACTGCCGGGCGCGGATTTATCGCCTACACAGCTATCGTATTCGGTAAATGGCAACCGGGAGGAGTAGCCTTAGGTACTTTGCTGTTTGGCGCTGCCGATGCTCTGCAATTGCGCATTATGGCGATTAATCCTAACATTCCTTACCAGTTCTTAATTGCGCTACCCTATATTATTACCATGATCGCCCTGGTGTTTGTTGTTGGCAAAGCCAGTTGGCCGGCCGCTTCTGGGACTCCATTTAAACGGGAAGGCGGCTAACCCTTCTCTGATTAGTCGTTCGTGCTATTCATGGATGCGTTACCAAACAGGTTGAACTACGGTTGGATTAGATTTCTGATAATTGGTGGGCCGAAAGAAATTTCGGCCCCATATCTTTGATAAGGCTAATACCGAAGCAATAATTAGATGAGCGATAATACTTATGATATTGCAATCATTGGGGGAGGCCTTGCCGGCACAGCTCTGGCTTATTTCTTGACAAAAGACGGGGCTAAGGTTTTACTTTTAGAGGCGGGTTCAATTTGCAGCGGCACATCTGCCGCTTGCGCCGGTCGAGCGCAAATTATTGAAAGCGAAACCCCAGAATACCTGGACCTGGTTCTGGCTGGTTTATCAAGATTAAATGGGTTAAGTACTGAGCTCGACACTGATCTGGAATGGGAAATGCCCGGGCATTTGACTTTGCTATTCAATGAGGATCAGTGGCGGCAGTATGAGACTCTCACCCGGCGCTTGAATACCCACGGGGTTGAAGCGAACATGCTGGATATCCCTGCCCTACAGCAAGCCGAACCGTATTTGCAAGCAGATAGTTGTATTGGTGCGGCTTATTCAACTGAAGGCCATGTAAATCCGTTTAAACTCTGTATGGGGTTTGCCAACGCGGCTCGCCGTAACGGGGCCATGCTGCTGACCAATACTCCCATAACCGGGTTTGAAACCCAGGTTAATAAAATCAGCAGGGTTAAAGCTGAAAACGATTCGTATTCAGCGGATATTGTCATTTTGGCCGCTGGAGCGTGGTCAGGGAAACTGGCTAAGTTAGCAGGTAGCAATTTGCCGATGCGCTTCACCCATGCCGAAGCATTTGTCACCGAACCGCTACCGAAGGTAATCCACCACCATATTGGCATCAGCGGGTTTTATGAAGCTGTCCATGGATCTGAACGAACGGTGACGCTCGGGCTGGGTCAACACCCTAACGGAACCTTGGTTGTCTCCAACGCTATTCAGCAGGCTGAGGAAATAGATATAGCCAGCACAGCCTGGGGAATGCCTGCCATTGCGCGGGCATGTAGTCAGTTTTTTCCTGCCCTAAATCGGGCTCGGATTATGCGCACCTGGGCAATGCCGAGTCCCTTCTTACCTGATTTTTTACCAGCTCTGGGGTGGCTTCCGGGATTGGATAATTTATATATTGCCGCCGGCTTTCATCTAGCCGTCCCTACGATACCCATATTGGCAGAATCCATAGCTAATTTTATTCTGCATCCAAATAATAAAAAATCGTTCTCTTCCCTGGCGCCATTTTCTCCAGAACGATTTGCTGCCAATAAATGAGCTTGTAGGAGTGAAGTGGATCATACCTTTGATGTCATAGTGGTTGGAGCAGGTTATATTGGAAGTTCAATCGCTTATCACCTTTGTGCGGCAGGATTAAAAACAGCTCTGTTTGATCAGGGATCTTTCGCAGCCGGCGCATCACGCGCTAATTATGGAAATATCCAGATTCAGGACACGGAATTAAGCAAAAGCATTGAAATGATCAGCCTGGCACGCACGCGCTTTGCCACCCTCGAACAAGATTTGGATTGGAAAGTAGGATTAAGGAAAATTGGGGGGCTTTTACCCATTGAGAATGAAAATCAATGGGAAATATTGAAAGCACGGATGAAAGCTGTAAATGCAGCCGGTATTTCTGCTGAGTTGATACCTCCAGAACAACTCAGAGAAGTTGAGCCATTAATTGACCCGCGGGGATTGCTGGGCTGTCTGTACCATGCAAGTGAAGGGCAAGTGGACCCTTTTCAATTAATTTGGGGATACCTGGTGCGAGCTCGTCAGCGGGGGTTGAAAGAATTTTATTATCATGAAATGATTGGATTTAATGTTCAAAACGGTCGCCTGGTTGGAATCGAAACCCCCCAGGGAAGTTATTTCTCTGGCAGCGTCGTTTTATGTACAGGGGCACAAACCCGGCAGCTCGGTCAATTGTTGGGACGCGACTGGAATGTCCATTATGTTCTCGCTCAAGCTATGGTATCAGAACCCATTGATCAGGTACTGCATAATCATATTGCCTCAGCTTCTTTTTTTGAACAGAGCGACCAGCTACCCAAAGGGACTTTGCTTGCCAATATGGCTATTAGCCAGTCAGGTCACGGACATCTATTATTGGGAGAAGCCATGTATGAAGCCGATCATTTCCAACGGCATATTCCATCGCAATCAGTTCCATCTATTTCGACCAGCGTTTTACGTTTCTTCCCAACCTTCAATCGGTTGAGAGTTTTAAGAAGTTGGTCAGCCCCCGTAGCAGATACCCTAGATGGTTGTCCCCTATTAGGGCCGGTGGAGGGGTACCCCGGTTTATTTATTGCCACCGCATTCCGTTCCACAGTGATTATTACGCCTTTGGTTGGCGAAACAATTGCACAGTTGATTACCCAGGGAACATCCGAATTAGACATCCAGCATTTCTTACCAGAAAGGAACACAAACCATGCGAATTAATCAATCCAGCTCATTGCTGCCTGCGTTGCAAAGGGGGCGACTGGTAATTATCAATGTTGACGGCAATCCTGTCGATGCGTATGAGGGCGAAACAGTCGCTGCTGCTCTACTTTCAGCCGGAATTAGCGTTTTCCGTTTGAGTCACAATCACAAACAGCCGCGCGGGGTCTATTGTGGTATGGGTATTTGCTATGAATGTCTGGTAACCATAAACGGAGTGCATGCCCAACGGGCATGTGTGACATCAGTTGCTGAAGGTATGCAAATTGAAACCTGCAAGGAGTTGGAATTATGATCGAAACCTATGAACTTGCAGTAATTGGGGCTGGACCGGCAGGGCTGGAAGCAGCCATCACCGCTGCAGAAGCGGGGGTAAAAACAGTTCTAATTGATCAATACCCCCAGGCTGGCGGTCAATACTATATGCCTTTACCAACTACCTTTAATCCAACCCGCCATACTGCAACGGAAAAAGAAGGTAAATTCATTGTTGACCTTATGAATGCCCAGCCAGTTACCAGAATTTATAATGCGCTGACATGGGGCATTTTCAAGGAAGAGAACGAAGATAATTGGCTGGTGGCTCTGTATGGTTCGGATATTCCCAAGTATGTCCGAGCCAGCAAGTTGATTTTGGCTAGCGGCGCTTATGATACACCGGTGGCCTTCCCAGGCTGGACTCTGCCCGGGGTAATCACTTGCGGCGCAGCATCCATTTTAGTCAAATCTCAGCGCGTCTCTCCGGGTAAACGCGCCCTGGTCACTGGAACTGGCCCCTTGCTTTTTTCAGTTGCCGCTCACCTGATGGATGCTGGTGTTAAAGTCGTGGGTGTTTGTGAAAGTACGCGCCTTTTTCCCAAAGGCATTCTGTATGGACCAACTATGTTGGGGCAGATGCACCGCCTGATTGAAGGGGCTAAATATTTTAGCGCCATGATCCGGGGAAATACACCCTATAAAATGGGCTGGTCAATCCTTGAAGCGCGTGGCAAAGACCATGTAGAAGAAGCTGTCATCACAAGGATTGATGACCTTGGAGTACCAATCTCTGGATCAGAAGAGATTGTCAAAGTAGACCTGGTCGTGACCGGGTATAGCCTGACACCCAATACTGGGTTGGCGCGTCTGATCGGCTGCAAACTGGAATATCTACCCAAAAAAGGTGGTTGGGTTCCTGTTCGGGATAACACCATGCAAACCAGTTTGCCGGGTGTTTACCTGGCGGGTGATGGCGCTGGAATTGGCGGAGCAGAGAATTCCCGTCTGGAAGGCCGAATTGCTGGTGCAGCCGTGGCATTAAACACCGGGCATTTGAACCATCAACAAGCCGGTCATATTTATGGACAACTTAAGCCAGAACTGGCGCAACAGCAACGATTTGGTAAACTCCTCGGAGATCTTTTCTCTCCCAAAGCGGGTCTGATTTCGTTGGCCCACGATGATACGGTCATTTGCCGCTGCGAAGAGATTACTCTGGGTGAAGTTAAGTCAGCAGTGGCTGATGGAGCTCGCACAATCGGCGAAGTGAAAATGATAACCCGAGTAGGAATGGGGAACTGTCAGGGAAGGATGTGTGAACATTCGGTAGCCGCCGCTATCAAGCAGGCTCTTTCAGCCGAACATGTATCACCTGAATCAGTCGGGCATTTTTCGGTTAGACCCCCGCTCCACCCTATTCCTGAAGGTTTTCTATCCCAGGCGACCCTTGAAGAATAACCGGGCGTAATTTAACCTCCTGAAATTGCTGAAAAGAAACGGAGTTCATCACTATCCTTTAAAGATATGGTATCCATATTTGTGGTGATGAGTTCTCCGTTTTTAAACACTTTAATGATGGTTTTATTATCATCAGGTCTCTTCCATTGACTTCGAAAAGTTTCCGGTAGACTATTCCAAAAATACATCAAGAAAGCAGTCATCGTTATGTTATCTGGAACAGTGATATCAACAACCTTGATTCCGGCGTAATCGGTCAATATGCCATATAAATGAACATGAATTGTGATTAAAGGAATCGCTTTATCCAATCAAGCTCCTTAGTGTATGGCTGCTTTGCCTTCATTTTCAAGACCAAGTCTTACTAAAGTTTCTTTTTCAGGGCAGCCTTCTTTATCCCATCCACGTAGCAAATAATACCGATCTAACATGGCATCAAAATCTTTTAATTGACCAACTCGAAGCAATTTTCCCAGCGTTGTAACCCCTGTAACCGGGTCAGTTTCATTTGACAACAAAGGCAATGTTTCAGTGGTAAAGCGCTTTGGAAGGTAATCATCCTGACGGCTAAGCCCGCAGCGAACATTAAAGAGACGCTCTAAGTTAACTATTCTTTCGCCAATTTCCAACAGGTTCTTTTCTGTCATCGGAAGTTCAAGGTTTTCCAGTCCCGGTAATAGGTCGACTGGCATTTGACTGTATTCTTCTACTGTACTAAATTTGCATATTCCCAATGAATCCGTAATTGCACAATAGTGTTCGCCATAAACTACCATATCCGCTTTATAGGTTTCATTTTCTGAATCCATCAATTCATCCAGAATTTCTTTCGGGAATATTTTACTGGTCACATCAAAATTTCCGGATAGGTCAAATGCAGGTAACCCATATAAATGGTCGGCACCTCTATTGGATGTCGCATGCCCTAACCCAAAACCCTTTGCAAAACGAGGTTCCTGGCGGGGTAATTCAAGTCCTTTGACTTGCATTGCATACGCTTCTGCTCCTTGACCAATTTTAGCTGCAGCTCCTCTGGTTCCCTCTGCCAGGATATCCCCAATCCCTTCGCGTTTTCCAATTCTTTCAATCAAACCTAAAATGCTATCTGCGTCACCCCATTCAAGTGACAATTCAGAATCTGATAATATATTGTTCTGATGACATTCCATTGCAAAAGCAATAGTAACTCCAGTTGAAATAGTATCCAGCCCGTAGTCATTACAAAGGTAATTGGCCTTGAAAATTACCTCAGGATTTGAATTCCAGCACATAGGACCAAATGCGTCTGTAGTTTCGTATTCAGATCCTTCAACAATTGTTTTATAAGGGCCTTCTTTAACTTCGGAAATTCTTGAACAACGAATTGGGCATGCCGCACACCCGAGCTTATTTATTTTATACTGTTCCAACGCTGTTGGATCAACTTTATCAATAAAAGGAACTTGTGCCAATTGATGATTTTTCGTTGGTAAATCTCCTGACATATTCTTAATTCTTAATAAGAAATTAGTTCCGATTGACATAATACTCTTATTTTTTGGATCATTTAATAGGTGCTGGCTTGCTTTTTTGGCTGATTGTTTAAACTCCGGGGATGAAGAAATTGTTTCTTCAGCTAATACATGAATAGCCTTGAGGTTTTTTGAACCCATTACTGCCCCAGGCCCGCCTCGCGCTGCGGCCCGACCATAATCATTAATTAAAGCTGAAATAGTAACTTTGTTTTCCCCCGCCAGCCCAATACACATTACCCTTCCTGACTTACCATTTTCCCCATCTTCACCCAATAAAAAGTTCTGGGTGTCATACGTTCCCTTTCCCCATAATTCGTCCGCCGACAGAATTTCAACTTTATTCTGTGAAACTTTTAAATATACAGGAGTAGAGGCTTTTCCGCTAATAACCAACGCAGCGAAACCTGCACGTGCCAGCTCAGGCCCAAAATGGCCACCTGTATTAGCATAACCATAAGCGCCTGTAGCAGGAGATTTAAATGTAACATGGGTACGCGATGCAGTCGGCCACGGCCTGCCGCTAAATGGCCCAGTAGTAATAATTAGGCAATTCTCCGGGTCATAAGGTTTTATTTGCGGCCCTACCAGGTCAAAAAGTAGCTTTGCGCCTAATCCACGCCCACCCAGAAAAACTCTTGTCAATCCCGGGTCTAACTCCGCGTACTGGACTGTGTTTTTTGTAAGATCAATCCAAGCAATATTCGGCATTGTGCCTCCAATAATTTAGAAAACGGGTGGGGTGATAACTGAAATCCAAACTGCTTCTTCAGCAGAATTGTTGGTCAGCTTTTGTAATTTTCTTCCTTCAAAATAAATCGAATCATGTTGATAAAGGATGTATTCAGCATCTTCTAATTCAACAGTTAGTTCCCCGGAAATCAAAAAAATTAGTTCTTCTGTCGGTTCGCGTAGCTGCCGCGCAATATTTCCTTTGCCAGGTTCAAGATGACCAAAAAATCCTTCCATCTTCCCTGATAGGGAAGGAGTCAACAACTCATAACTTACCTGATTATTGGGAAAACTGATCTTTGTCCGTTCAGTAGAACGTACAAGGGGAGAATAGGGTTTAACCGCAAATTTTTCCAAAGGCGTCTCAAGGGAATCTTCGGACAATAGAGAGAAAAATGTAATCCCTAAAGTGCTGCATATTTTACGAATTGAATCTATCGAAGCATTGGAACGGCCGCGTTCCAGTTGACTTAAGAATGATGCGGTAAGTTGGGTTTGGGCGCCAAGATCACGCAAACTCAATTTAAGCTCTTTTCGGCGCTCGTGAATCCTAATTCCAATAACCGCTGGACTATCTGCCCCCAATTTGTTTTTGGGGGTCTTGTTGACAGAAGGGATATTTGACCGGGTATCTTTCAGTTCACTATTCATAATTTTATTAAAATGATCCATTTTTGGCTTTTTTGGTTAACAAGGTTGATTCAAGTAAAGCAAAATCCTATCAAACCTGTCAATAAGATTAATTAAGTGCCACTTAATTAATCTTATTGACAATGGTTTTTTGATATGCTACAATACAATTAAGTATACGCCCATTAACTCATTTTTACAATAATACCATGTTCTCAGTTTGAGCGTTGCAAGTACAAGTTGTTGATTAGCCAATTAATTAAGATTGGCTTGACAAAATAATCTATTCGGAGGCAATTTACTTGAATACAAAACTTTTTCAAAAGGATTTTATCTGTACTCCAGATTGGAGCGTTGAGGACCTGAATACTATGATTGATGTCGCCTTGCGCCTAAAGGGTGATTTTGCGACAGGCACCTATCATGATCAGATATTACGGGCAAAAACCTTATATATGCTGTTCTTTGAAGAAAGCACGCGCACGCGCAATTCTTTTGAGACCGGCATGACGCAATTAGGTGGACATGCAGTTTTCTTGACCCCCCATGGAACTCAAATTGGGCACGGCGAAAATGCTAAAGACACCGGAACAATACTAGGAAGTTATGGCAACGGTATAGCTATTCGTGATTGCCGCACCGGAATAGGAAATAAATACCTATATGAGATGGCTCAATATACTGATGCGCCCATAATCAATATGCAAGACGATGTAGATCATCCTTGCCAGGCAATGGCAGACTTGATGACTTTGATGGAACTTTTTGGGCGAGATTTGCGCGGCCGCAAGTTTGTCATTTCGTGGACGTATGCACCCAAGTATGTTCGCCCTTTGAGCGTTCCACAATCACTTCTTTGGCTGATGCCGCGCTTTGGCATGGATGTAACCTTAGCCTATCCTGAAGGTTATCAAATGATGCCCGAAGTGGTAAATAAGGCTAAACAGTTTGCAGATGAAGCGGGTGTTAAGCTGACTGAAACCCACAACATGGATGAAGCCTTCGTCGATGCTGATTTCCTCTATCCAAAATCATGGGGACCGATCATGGTTACCGAAGAGGAATCAAAGGTTGAAGCAATGGCCGCAAAAAACTCTAGCTGGTGCGTCACAAATGAAAAAATGAAACTGGCCAAAAAAGACGCCGTCTATATGCATTGTATGCCGATTGATCGAGGACACGAAGCGGAAAGTGATGTGATCGACGGGCCGCAATCAATCATTTACAAGCAAGCTGAAAACCGCCTGCACATTCAAAAAGCGTTGTTAGCGCTGACCATGGGCGGACGCGGTTAGTTTTTATCAAAATTTGATAATTATTCTAGTCATGCGTTAGATAGATAATGCATGACTAGAATTTGTTACTTTCTCTTTTTAATCGGCTCACTTTAATAATTGTCTACACAAATGGCTAATTTATCAGGCAAGTACTTTGGAATAGACAAGACTCCATCATTCAATTTGGGGTTCGTTTTGCTTATTTATTGCGCCATCGGCGGTTAGGTAGCTATACATGCTGGAGCACGCTGGACTTTCATGGATGTTAATCACCATAATCGGTCGTAAGTTTCATGCCACTCGAAGCTATTCAAAAAATTTATTTTGATTCACATCATTACTATTCTATTATGACTGATTTCGACCTTGTGATACGTAACGGAAGATTAGTAACGGCGAAGGATAACTTTTTGGCCGATATTGGAATTTCCGCAGGGATTATTACTGCAATCGGGCAAAACCTTTCGGGAAAAAATATTATCGATGCAACCGATCGGTTGGTTTTGCCTGGCGCCGTGGACCCCCACGTTCATTTGGAAATGCCAGCCGGGACAATCACTTCGAGCGATGATTGGGAAAGCGGAAGCATAGCTGCCGCATTTGGTGGCAACACAACCATTCTGGATTTTGTTGAGCCGGAAGGAGATCAATCCCTCTTGCAGGCTCTTGCAAGCCGCCGTAATCAAGCCCAGGGGCATACAGCGATAGATTATGGTCTGCACATGACGATTGCCCGTTCAGATCAAAAAATATTGGAACAGATTCAAGGGGTTGTCGCAGCCGGGGTTCCATCATTTAAGGTATATACGACTTACGATGGATTCCAATTGGAAGACCATCAACTGTTAGACGCTATGCTTGCAGTCAAAGCTGCCGGCGGTTTAATGATGGTGCATGCCGAAAACAATGCCATCATAAAACATCAACAGAGAAAAATTTTGACTGCCGGGAATATTTCTCCCCATTTCCATCCGCTCAGCCGTCCAGATATTGCTGAGGCAGAAGCCATTCACCGCGTATTAGCATTGGGCGAGATTACAGGTGTTCATTTATATATCGTGCATATATCCAGCGCACGCGGTATAGATGAAGTTGCCCGGGCCAGAGCACGTGGACAAGAAGTTATCGGGGAAACCTGTCCGCAATATTTGCTTTTGACAGATACAGAATATGATCGGCCCGGTTTTGAAGGCGCCAAATTTGTCTGTTCCCCACCATTAAGAAAAAATGGTGATCAAACGGCATTATGGGAAGCATTGTCTCAGGGTGAAGTCAAAACGATTGGAACAGATCATTGTCCATTTTTTTATTATGGTCAAAAAGATTTGGGACGAGATCAATTCACAAAAATTCCAGGAGGAATACCTGGAATTGAAACTCGCCTGGCTTTGATGTTTACCTTTGGAGTTGAAACTGGTCGCATTTCTTTGAATCAATGGGTTGACCAGTGTTGTACAAGTCCTGCTCAATCTTTTGGCATCTATCCTCAAAAAGGAAGTCTTACTATCGGTGCGGATGCTGACCTGGTAATTTTCGATCCGAAAAAAGATGTCACAATTACAAAATCAAGATTGCATGAACATGTTGACTATACACCGTATGAAGGATTGAAACTGCATGGGTACCCGGAAACGACGATTTTACGGGGTAATGTGTTGGTTCGAAATGGTGTTTTTATAGGGCAAAACGGACAGGGTCGATTCTTAGCTGGTACTCCTGTTATTGATGAGTTAGGGAAAAGTGATTAGAAAAATGGATCAGGTGAGCAATCAAATGAAAACTGAGACGCCGCAAAATCAAAAACCCGCTGTGCAAGGTATGCTCATCCTACCTGATTGGTTAATTACCACGCCCAAAGAGGCTCCTCTTAAAGACAGTGGTGTTAGAGTGGTTGATGGTCAGATCGTTGAAATCGACTCGAACAAGGTCTTACGCGATCGTTATCCCATGGATGAAGTATTAGAAGCTACTGGCCAAGTTCTAGCGCCTGGTTTTGTCAACACACACACCCATCTCTACGGGGTTCTGGCACATGGAATTCCTTTGGATAAAGCGCCTTCAGGTTTTTGGCCTTTCTTAAAGGAATTTTGGTGGCCATTAATTGAAGATCGAATTACCAGTGACAACTTGTTAGCGGCTACCGACCTGCAGTGCGCCCAGATGTTAAAGAGCGGTGTCACATCGTTTTACGATTGCACAGAAGGCCCGTTTGCACTGCCTGGATGTCTAAATGCGCAAGCTGAAGTCGTTCGCAAACATGGGCTGCGGGCAATTTTATCTTTCGAGGCAACTGAACGAGTCAGCTACCAAAATGGGCAGCTCGGGTTAAAAGAAAATGCAGATTTCGTTGATGAATGTCATCGACAGGGCGGCCTGGTCAATGGACTAATGTGCTTCCATACCACATTTACATGTTCTTCAGAATTTATCCGCCAAACTTTTGAGTTGGCTAGTGCGCGTGATTGCCTGGTTCATATGCATTGCGCTGAAGGTAAATACGAACCTGAATTTTTGATGACAAAATTTGGAATGCGGCCGATTGAATTTTACGATCATTTGGGCGTGGCAGGAAGCAATATGCTTGCCTCACAATGTGTCCAGATTGAGGATAAAGATATTGCGCTTATGGCCGAAAGAGGCGTACGCATGTCGCATATGCCGTTATCCAATTGTGAAGTCGGAGGCGGAATAGCCCCTGTGCCGCAAATAATCGCTGCCGGGATACCGGTTGGGTTAGGGAGCGATGGCTATATTGATGACTTTTTTGAGGTTATGCGCGGCGCTTTTCTCATTCATAAGGCCAATCAATGCAACCCGTTACTGATGCCTGCCAATCTAGTCTGGTATCTCGCCACAGAAGGTGGCGCCCGAATGCTTGGATTGCAAAATGTCGGCCGAATTGCACCCGGTTGGCAAGCAGATTTACAGTTAATTGACGCTGATTTCCCAACACCTTTGACGGCACATAATTTATTCGATCAGTTAATTCTGTATAGGAACTATACCCACGTTCGGTCTGTGATGGTTGCCGGCAAAATCCTCGTCAAGGATTACAACCTGGTCAACCACGATATAAAAGAACTTATCGAAAAAACCCACGTAGCAGCCAATCGTCTCTGGAGAATGGAGTAGATAAATGATTTATCAAGATTTTTCTTATACCTGTCCGACAAATATTCAAGAGGCGGTTGCACTTTTGAGCGAACCCGGGGTGCGAAGTTGCCCGATCGCCGGCGGAACAGATTTAACCATTGCCTTGCGCAACAACTCGGTAAAAATTGACCGTTTGGTTGATATTACTCGTATATCAGAGTTAAAATCCATCAGAAATAACCACTGTATCAGTATTGGGGCAGCAGTGACCTTTGCCGAAATAATTGAAAATTCAGTTTTGCAAAAACAAGTTCCTCTTCTGGTGAACGCCTGCGAAAAAGTTGGAAGTTATCAAATTCGCAACCTGGGAACGATAGGCGGGAATGTAGCAAATGCGGCAATCTGCGCAGACAGCCTGCCATCTTTAGTTTGCCTGGAAGCGGTTGCCATCATCTATTCTCCTGAAGGCCAGGTTCGCCTTCCAGTAAGTGAGCTTGTCACCGGACCTGGTAAGACGAAAATTCCGGTTGGTGGCATTATTCAATCCTTTGAAATTGACCCCTTGCCGAGTGGAATTAAAACCGCCTTCGAACGAATTGGGCGCCGGAAGGCAATGGCCATTGCACGCCTTTCTCTGGCTGCATTGGGTTCAGTCGGATCAGATGGCAAGATAAACAGGGTTCATTTGGTTCCAGGCGCATCCTTCCCGCAATTTCGGAGGGTAAGCATTGTTGAAGAATTATTGCTTGGCAAGCATCCCGACGAAAATTTATACATCGCTGCCGGGCAGGCTATGGCACATCAATTCAACCTGGTTTCCGGAAATCGCTGGTCAGCCGAATGGAAGATAAAAGCTATAGCAGCCATAACCGAAAGAGCATTACGCCAGATTTTTGGAGGTAATAATGAAAATTAGTTTCACACTTAATGGTAAATTAGTATCAATTGACACACCAGCTAATATCACTCTCCTGACCTTGCTCCGCGATCACCTGGGCATGACCGGAACAAAAGACGGCTGTGAGGTAGGTGAATGTGGGGCCTGTTCTATCCTTCTAGATGGAAAAGTTGTTAATTCTTGTATGATGATGGCCCCGCAGGCAAACGGTCGGGCGATTTCAACCATCGAAGGAATTCAAGACCCAAACGGAACTCCAAATGATTTACAGCGGGCTTTTGTCGAACATGGCGCTGTCCAGTGTGGGTATTGCACCCCAGGGATGATTATGGCCGGCGAAGCGCTATTAGCCCGTACATTATCTCCGACAGAAGAAGAAATTCGAAATGCCGTAGCCGGAAATCTTTGCCGCTGTACTGGCTATCAACAAATTGTCGAAGCTATTGACGCTACCGCCAGGTCGCGTAGGAAAACTGATCTCTCCGTCGTAAATCAAGAGGTGAACCAATGAGTAAACTGCAATTTGTTGGTACCCCTACCAATAATGTGGATGGTTTTGCCAAAGTAATGGGAAAAGCCAAGTATGTAGGTGATATGAATCTACCAGGAATGCTTTTTGCCCAAGTTTTACGCAGCCCAATTCCGCATGGGAAGATCGTGAAATTGAATACCGCTCCGGCGCTGAAAATACCTGGCGTTTTGGCCGTAGTTACTAGCGAAGATTTTGTAGATCATGGGCTTTGGGGTTGGCCGATCAAAGATTCATACGTGTTTGCCTATCAAAAGGTACGGCATGTTGGTGACCCGATCGCAACCGTCGCAGCCGAAACTCTGCAAGCCGCTCGAGCTGGATTGGAAGCCATAGAATTAGAATTAGAAGAGCTGCCAGGTGTGTTCGACTTAAGGAAGGCGCTGGATGCTGATGCCCCGTTAATTTCACAAAATAAAGATCATGAAGTGCCGAATCTGGTTGAAATTTACCTCGTTCGGAATGGGAAACCGGAAGAGATTATTGGTAAGAGCCCAGTAGTTTTAGATGAAACGTATTTTTTTCATCATCAGGAACATGCTTATCTCGAAACCGAAGGCGTTTTGGCTATCCCCAATGATGACGGTGGTGTCACGGTTTATTCAAACGACCAGAGCCCATTTATCAATTTAGGGAATCTGGTAATGCTGCTAGATCTCCCAGAACAAAAAGTGCGCGTCATCCAACCCCCTGTTGGCGGTTCCTTTGGTGGAAAAGACGATATCAATTATCAGAATTCGGCTCAGGCCGCCAAATTATCATTACTAACAAAACGACCTGTTCGTTTAACGCTAACTCGCGAAGAGTCGATTATTGCATCGTATAAACGTGAAGCAATGCAGATCAAAATTAATCTGGGTGCGGATAAAGACGGAACACTCAAGGCAGCCAAGGTTAACATTATCGCTGATAGTGGTGGATATCCATCCGAGACATCTTTAGCTTCCTGGCGCGGGACGATGCATGTTGCCGGAGCTTATCGTTATGATGCAGTTGAAGTAGATACGGATGTCGTTTACACCAATAATAGTTATTGCGGCGCTTTTCGGGGTTTTGGAAATACCGAAGCCACAGGCGCCATCGAGCAGGCTGTGGATGAACTGGCAGAACGTTTGAATATCGATCCCATTGAATTTCGATTGAGAAATGCCCTTCATCAGGGTGATACAACAATGACCGGAAATGTGATCAAAGAAGACGTTGGATTAACCGATTGTATTCACTGGGTGCATGATCAATCAGATTGGAAAAATAAACGGGCCAGTTATGCTCATCAGCAAGTTGAAAAGGAAATTCGACGTGGGATTGGAGTGGCCTGTTATTTTCACGGTAGTGGACTTGGCGGTGAAGGAGACGATATTGCCACCTGTACGATTAAAATTGAAAAAGACTACAGCGTTACCATCACCAGTGGCTTAACTGATTATGGACAGGGTAGCCGGACTACCTTTACACTGATAGCAGCAGAAAGTTTGGGCGTTAAACCAGATCGTATCCAGATATTGCGCCCAGATACGCAAACGGCTATCGATTCCGGGCCAACCGTTGCTTCCCGTTCAACCATGATTGGCGGCAACTCCATGCGCGTAGCCGGACAGAATTTAAACCGTTTGCTAATCTCAGTGGCCGCAACCGCCTTGCACTGTACCCCGGGTCAGATAACGCGTTTAGGCGAAAATTACATGGGGCCAGATGAAGAACCGTTGACCTTTAATCAAATTGTAGATCATGCCAATGAAATGGGATTAACTCTTTCGGCGAATGGCACCTGGCAGATGCCCAAAATCGAATGGCATTTTGATAAAGGCGTAGGGATTCCCTATTACTGCTATAGTTACGGCGCTGTGGTCGCTGAAGTGGAAGTGGATAGCCGGATAGGTACAACGGATGTTCTGAATATTTGGATGGCGCATGACGGCGGAACGATCATCTTTCCACAGGGGGCGCGCGGGCAAATGCTGGGTGGAATTGCCCAGGGCTTGGGATATGCGTTGATGGAAGAAATGAAATATAACCAGGGTTATCCTCAAGTGATTAATTTTGATAATCTACTCATCCCTACCGCATTGGATATGCCGCAAGTAAAAGGCAAATTTGTTGAAACTAACTTTAAAGAAGGTCCGTATGGCGCTAAAAACCTGGCTGAGCCTATGATGATTGGGATTGCCCCTGCAATTGCCAACGCGATCGCGCAAGCTACTGGTTTTCGCGGCCGGGTTACACCCATGACTTATGAAGGAACATTGCTGGGCCATGATCTAATACCCTCTGCCCCTATAAAAGAGATCCGCCAGGTTTTGGGATTTAAGTCCTGAAAAGGGAATCAAAATGTCTAACCAAAATATCAATGATATTGTGCAACAAATCAACGCCTCGTCGAAAATATTATTTGATAAGCAGTCTCAATTTCTGGCTGATATCATTTCTATCCGCAGTTATACTGGACAGGAAAGGCCTGCCGTAGAACGAACCTTGCAAGAATTAAAAGACATTGGCTGCGAAGAAACCTGGATGGATTCAGCCGGAAATGCTTTGGGTAAAATTGGGCATGGTAAAAAAGTAATTTTATATAATGCCCACCTGGATACCAATGAAGTGGCTGATGAAAAAGAATGGCCGCATCCACCACTTCAACCTACCATCGAAAATGGTGCTATGTGGGGGCTGGGCGCTTCAGATTGTAAAGGCGGAGTAGCCGCTATCGTCTACGGGGCAGCCATTATTAAAGCATTAAACTTAAGTGGTGATTTTACCTTGCTGGTAATGGGAGCGACGCTCGAAGAAGATGCCGAGGGTTTTGCCCTGCGGTCGCTTGTTGAACGTGATGGAATCCGCCCGGATGTAGTATTACTGGCCGAGGCAACTGACTTGACCTTAAGGCGTGGCCAACGCGGGCGATGTGAAATCAGGGTACGCACATCTGGTCTTGCCGCGCATGCCAGCCAACCGCACCTGGGCGAAAGTGCAATATTAAAAATGATGCCGGTAATCACAGCATTGGATGCCATGAACTCTTCACTTCCTGAAAACCCAATTTTCGGAAAGGGCAATCAGGTGATCTCACTCATTGAAGGACCCCACACCCCAAATTCAGTTCCTTCCTGGTGCGAGGTAACAATCGATCGGCGCATGGTGCCAGGCGAGAATATGGAAAGTATTTTAGGCGGAATTCGGAGTGTGATTGAACCACTGGGAGCAACCGCCTACATTCC
The DNA here is from genome assembly GCA_037143255.1 of Leptolinea sp. Lineage (GTDB taxonomy): Bacteria > Chloroflexota > Anaerolineae > Anaerolineales > Anaerolineaceae > Leptolinea. Next base: position 19,459 of record JBAWYZ010000012.1, read on the forward strand.
AGATCAACAGGTGCTGACTCATACCGGCTTACGGTTGGACGGGCCAAGCTATTATCCTGGTTGGTTACTGGAAGAATCACATTCCCTCATCGCTGCAGGACGCGCTGCTGGAGCGGCGTTGTGGAATAAAACCTTACCCATTGATATCTGGCGTTTCAGCACCGATGGTACTTATTCGGCCGGGGTGGCGAATATTCCAACGCTAGGCTTTGGTCCTGAAGAAGAAAAATATGTTCACACAGCTCAAGATCAAATAGATCTTGAAAAACTGCGCAAAGCCGCTGAATTTTATGCATTGTTCCCCTTTATTTATGCTGGCATGTGATATAAGGATCAGCGGAGGATGGCCGGATTTGGCCATCCCAACACCGGTACCTAACAATTACAACTCCGGTGCCTGGCCTGTCGAAGGGACAATCACATTCCGACGGTGTCTTTAGCGGAAATTGTCGACAAATGCACCGCGCGGCGATTTCTGCAGAAGGCAATTTCATTTTTTGGATGATTTATACGCC